>JAPKDL010000168.1 GCA_028822585.1 Alphaproteobacteria bacterium
ACCTGCGTATATCACGGCTGGACCTACGACTTGGAAGGCCAGCTGACAGGTGTCTCCTTCGAAAAAGGCATCCAAAACAACGGTGGCATGCCGCCAGAGTTCCGCAAGGACGAACATGCACTGCGCCGGTTGCGAGTGGCCGTGTTGGGCGGCCTGGTCTTCGCCACCTTCAGCGATGAGGTGCCTTACTTAGAAGATTGGTTAGGTCCCGATGTCACGCGGGGACTATTGCGGGTCATGAACCGCACGCCATATATATTAGGCCGCAATACCCAGATTCTGCCGAACAACTGGAAACTTTATATTGAAAACGTGAAGGACACCTATCACGCATCCATCCTGCATTTGTTCCTGACGACGTTCAAAGTCAACAAGCTGACCATGCCGGGCGGGGTTTATATCAACCCGGATGGCGGCAATCACTACACCTTCGCAAAACACGACTACACCGCAGAAGATACCGAATACAAAGACGCCGGTATGCGATCGGAGAGCGATTTACAGTTACAGGACAGTTCTGTCGTTGATTCCGTGGACGAATATGGCGACAGCGTGTCCGTGCAAATTCTGGTCGTCTTTCCGGGCATGGTGTTGCAGCAGGTGCGCAACACCATCGCGGTACGTGTGATCCGTCCTCGGGGCGTTGATAAGTCCGAACTGGAATGGATCCATCTGGGCTTCGACACCGATGACGAAGAAATGACCGAGCGCCGGTTGCGTCAGGGCAATCTGATCGGCCCCGCCGGATACATCGCGATGGAGGACGGCTTCGTCGGTGGGTTCGTCCAACGTGCCCTGCATTACAACGATGACGGCGCCGGAATCGTCATGATGGGCGGACATGAGGCGGACTCACAACCGTTCAAAACAAGCGAGGCGTCAATCCGTGGTTTCTGGAAACATTACCGCATGTTGATGGGAAGTTAGAGATGGACGAGCAAGCCATCCGCCTGGGCATACAGGAATTGATCGGTGAATATGCCGAATGCATCGACGAAGACCGGCTGGAAGACTGGCCGGAATTATTCACCGACCCCTACAAATATCTTATCATCAGCCGTTCCAACCATGACGCCGGCATGCGGCAAGGCGTGATGTACACCGCCACCAAAGGCATGATGCTGGACCGCGTCTTCACCATTCGGCAGGCCAATTTATTCGAGCCGCATGGCTACCGCCACGTCGTCGGACCGACCCGACTGAAATCTGTCGAGGACGATATCGCCATTGTGCATTCACATTTCATCGTCGCGCGCATCATGCACAGAGGCGAAACAGTCTTATTCGCTACCGGTCGCTATTTGGATCGAATCGATGTCTCGACCCTTGACTATCGCTTCAAGGAGCGGGTCGTGGTGCTGGACAGTGACCAGATCGATACGCTACTGGCGATTCCGCTTTAATTTTTGAGGAAACCAAAATGACCAACGCGGCATATGAATTGATCGAAGACGACTCGCTTCAAGGTACGGTCAGTGAGGCGGAATGGGATGCGCGCGTAGAGCTCGCCGCCGCATTCCGTATTGCCGTGGCGCGCGGGTGGAATAAGTCGACCGCCAATCACATGACCGCGCGAGTCCCGGACCAGCCGGAGTATTTTCTTATGAACGCCGCCAATTTCGCCTGGGATGAAATTACCGCATCTAACCTGCTGAAGTTGGACATGGACGGCAACGTGGTCAGCAATACGGACCGCAGGCCCCGCCCTGCCGGGCTGAATTTCCATAGCGCCCTGCAACGCGAACGGCGCCATCTCAACTGCACCGTGCATATCCACCCCGGCCCCGGCGTAGTGGTGTCCGCTTGGGAAGAAAAACTGCAATTTTTCGATCAAGGGTCGTGCGGCGTGTATGGGCAGGTGACCTATCACAACTATGAGGGCCTTGCGAACGAAGCGGACGAGGCACCACGCATTCTCCAGGACCTTGGCGACAAATACACCATGATCATGCGCAATCACGGCTTACTGTCCGTCGGGCGCACCGTTCCGGAAGCCATTGCCTATATGGACCGGTTGGTCGGCGCCTGTGAAATTCAGGAGCGCGTGTTGGCGGCCAACCACGCAACGCCACGACCACTCCCCCAGAAAGTCTGCGAACACACTGCCGCCCAAATGGCTGCGCGGGCGGGAAACAAGCCGCTCGGAGATATTGAATTTCAAGCCTCGTTCCGCCGTCAACTCCGCGCAGACCCGTCTTTTACCCATTAACGAATTGCGTTGTGTGGACGCGCTATTCCGGAAGTGGGAACGCGTCGAGATAGGGTTGGTAACTGTCCTCGACGTCAATCTCCAAGGTCGCCAGAAACCGCACCACTGCATTGTAAAACGAAATCGTAACGGTCAAATCCACGACGTGCTCCTTGGACATTTGATCATTTAACGCAGCGAAGGACTCCGCCGACGCCGCCCCATCATTGGTGATTTCTCGGGCGGCGCGCAACACCAGCCGGTCCAACCCCGGCAATCCGCTGTCTTCCCCATTGGATTCGGCGATCAAGGCGTAGATGTCATCATCGGTGACGCCGAAATCCTTGCCTATTTTTACATGGTGGCTCCATTCGTACGGGCTTTTGGCCAACCAGCCTACCTGCAGAATTGCCAATTCGCGCAACCGCGCATCCATGGTGGTTCCATGGCGGATATAACCGCCCAACGCGCCAAACGCCCGCGCGGCGCCTGGACTGTGAACCAGAATGCGGTGCAAATTTATGCCCCGCGCCAAGAGCTCTTTGTCTTCTTCCTTCAGATCGTCTTTGTCGAGATAAGAGAGCCGCGCCATGAATTGTGTCTCCTTGTTTGGGAATTAGAGATTGAAATTTTACTAGATTTTTTGGAAAAAACCGCGGCGCATCATTACGCAGGTTTTTTATTCCGGCAAAGGATACGTTTCCAAATAATGTTGGTAGCTGTCCTCGACATCTATTCCCACACTCGCCAGGAACCGTACAACTGCGTTATAGAACGTAATGGTCACCATCAGGTCGACCACATGTTCGCTAGACATCTGCATCTTCAACGCGTCGAACGCCTCCAATGACGCGGCGCCGTTATTGGTGATTTCCCGGGCGACGCGCAGGACCAGACGGTCGAGTTCCGGCAACCCACTATCTTTGCCTTCGGTTTCAGTGGCCAACGCACGAATATCATCGTCGGTCACGCCAAAATTTTTGCTAATTTCAACGTGGTGAACCCATTCATACGGGCTTTTCGCCAGCCAACCGACCTGCAGAATGGTCAGTTCCCGAAGACGGGAATCCAATGTCGATTCAAATCGAATATATTTCGCCAGGGCACCAAACGACCGCGCAGCGCCAGGGCTATGCGCCAGAATGCGGTGCAAATTCATATTGCGCGCCAGCAACTCCTTGTCGTCGTCCTTGAGATCGTCTTTGTCGAGATAGGGAAGTCGCGCCATGGAATATGTCCTTACAAACAAATATGCGACTGCTAGTCACCGGTAAGACCGTAACGACGCTGCCTAACGCCGTCCAGCCGGGGACGATCACAGTAATTTACACAACACCCCGCTTGCTGCGATAATAGTGGCGTTCGAAAAATAGAGGGAGCGCCCGCCATGAGTTTCGAATTATCGCCCACCCAACGCGACGCCTATGAACGCGACGGCTATGTTATTTTACGAAATTTGTTCGACGCAGAGGAAATCGCGCTGCTCAACCGCGCTATGGAGGAAGACCCCGCCATCAGTGGCAGCGCGTTGATCCGCCCGGACCAGGAGGGCTTTGGCACGCGCATCAGTCTGTGGAACCGCGCGGGCGACAGCGTTTATGGACTGGCCGCACGGGGCGACCGGTTGGCGTGCACGGCGGCGACGCTGATTGGCGAAGATGTATACCATTTCCAATCCAAGCTGACCGCCAAGGACCCGCGTGAAGGCGGAGCGTGGGAGTGGCATCAGGATTACGGTTACTGGTATCACAATGGCTGCCTGCGCCCGGACATGTTAAGCTGCATGATCGCGCTGGACCGCACCGACCGGAACAATGGCTGCCTGCAACTGGTCAAGGGCTCGCACAAGCTGGGGCGCATCGACCATGTGCCGCTGACCGACAAACAGAACGAGGCCGACCCGGAACGCATGGTCCCCATTCTCGCCGCGCATGAAACCGTTTATACCGAACTTGACCCCGGCGACGTGCTGATCTTTCACGCTAACATGCTGCATCGCTCCGACAAGAACCTATCCGACAACCGGCGCTGGACCTTAATCATCTGTTACAACGCGGTCAGCAACGACACCTATAAGACCGACGACAACCGCGCCTTCGTACCGCTCGACCGCGTCGGCGATGACGCCATGAAGCAGGCCGGATTAAAATTTTCCACTGGCGATCAGGAACACTTCGCCAAGCAAGCCTATGTGCCCGATGTGACGGCAACCGGCGGCAACGACTAACCAAGGAATATTCATCCATGATATTGGTTCAAATATCCGACACGCATATCGATGCGCCGGACAAATTCGTCTACGGGCATTTCGACACCGCCGCGATGCTGACCCGCGCGATCGAAGTCATTAACACCATGGACCCGGCGCCTGATCTGGTGCTGCACACGGGCGACATCGCCTCCCACGGCGACGCCAACCAGTACGCCGCGTTCAAGGACATTGCCGATAAATTGACCGCGCCACTGGTATTGATACCGGGCAATCACGACGACCGGGACGCGCTGCGCACAGCCTTCGGTGGCACGCCCTGGCTGCCCACCACTGGCAAATTCCTGCATTATATACTCGACGATTATGCGGTGCGAATTATTTGCTGCGATTCCGTCATCGCGGGAGAAACGCCGGGCGAGCTCTGCCTCGACCGGTTGAATTGGCTGGACGAACAACTCTCGGCGGTGCCGGACCGCCCCACCATCGTTGCCCTGCACCACCCGCCGTTTTACACGGGCATGACCGGGACCAGCGCCAAAGGCCTGTCCCAAGGCGGCGCGGAACTCGACGCGCTGTTGCGCCGTCATTCGCAAGTCGTGCGGGTATTGGCGGGCCATGTGCACCGCCCCATCACCACCAGCTTCGGCGGAACGCTGGCCTTCGCAGGCCCCACCACGTGTTATCCGTTCGGGTTGGAAATCGGCCCGGCGCAAATTCTCAGCGCCGCCAACGAACCCCCCGCCATCGGTGTCCATCTGTGGCTGCCGGACGCAACTCCCACCGGTCCGGGCCTCGTCTCCCACGTCCTGCCCATCGGCGACTGGGACCCGGCGATCACCATCAAAAAGGCCGATGTCCGGATGGTGCAGGCTTAGGGGATTATTTTAATTTCGTTTTCAAGAACATTAAACCCGGGATGATACAACCAAAATGTAGCAGGCATACTAGCAGCTAACGACGTCACAAAAGCCGTGCTTCCAAACGGCACAGCTGCAGTTGTGCATTTTGTGAATTCCTCAACACCGCTTAAATTTCCCTTCTTTGCCGCCGATTTTGCGTCGCGGGCATAGTCCAGAAAAGGTGAACGCATTCCAGACAATACATTGCCAACACTAC
>JAPKDL010000169.1 GCA_028822585.1 Alphaproteobacteria bacterium
CAACAAATAAAAGATGGGGATATAAGCCATGTCATCGGAAAAATCTCAAAACGTTCAAGACGTCTTTCTAAACCATGTCCGAAAAAATAAATTTTCGGTCACTGTCTTTCTTGTTAATGGCGTGAAACTTCAGGGCATCATCACTTGGTTCGACAACTTTTGCGTCTTGTTACGCCGCGATTCACATTCGCAACTCGTTTATAAACACGCGATTTCCACGGTTATGCCGGCGCAACCAATTCAACTGTTTGAAGGCGATGACGACGATGGCGGTGAAAATTGACTTCAGCGATTGATGAACGCGACCGCGTTGAAAACGGTCGCGCCATTGTTCTAAATCCGGAAATTCGGAAACGCGGGGCTCGTGATGGCGAAGCGCGTTTGGAGGAAGCTGTTGGGTTGGCGGCGGCTATTGAGCTTGACGTTGTTCATGACGAGACCGTCCGTGTGACACGCATCCGACCGGCGACCATGATCGGCGGTGGCGTAGTCGAGCGAATTCACGGCCTCATCAAGATGCTAGAAGTTGACCTTGTGGTGGTCAATGCGGCGTTGACGCCTATTCAACAACGAAATCTTGAACGTGCCTGGGAATGCAAGGTTATCGACCGGACGGGACTGATCTTGGAAATATTCGGCGCGCGGGCGCGAACCCATGAGGGCGTTTTGCAGGTGGAATTGGCCTCCCTTGGGTATCAACGCTCCCGACTGGTGCGAAGCTGGACGCATTTGGAGCGCCAACGTGGTGGCTTTGGCTTTTTAGGCGGCCCCGGTGAAAGTCAGATTGAAATTGACCGGCGATTGATCGACCAGCGAATCGGCAAGCTCAACCGGGAACTCGCCCGGGTGAAACGGACCCGTGCGTTGCATCGCTCGGCGCGCAAACGAATTCCGACTCCAGTGGTGGCGCTTGTTGGTTACACCAATGCAGGCAAATCAACGCTATTTAACAAGCTGACTGGCGCCAATGTCATGGCTCAGGACCTATTGTTCGCAACGCTGGATCCGACCATGAGGCAAATAACGCTGCCGTCGGGGCAGGACGTAGTCTTGTCTGACACCGTTGGGTTCATTTCAGATTTGCCCACGGGTCTGATTGCCGCGTTTCAGGCGACTCTGGAAGAGGTGCGGGAGGCTGATCTCGTTGTGCATGTCCGGGATATATCCCATGCGCAAAGCGACACTCAAAAAGAAGATGTCGAATTGGTCTTATCGGAACTCGGCTTGGACTTAGAAGTTCGAACCTTGGTCGAAGTTTTGAACAAAATAGACTTGATGCAAGACCCTGAAAAAGAAGAAACTATTGCGCGTGCGCATCGTAACGATGACGTCGTAGCAGTGTCAGCAATAACCGGTGAGGGTTGTGAAACTTTATTAGACTATATTGATGAACGCTTGGCCCGTTCCCGGCGAGTAGTTGATATTGCGCTGGATGCGGCAGACGGCGCGGCGGTCGCGTGGCTATACGCCCATGGAGATGTTCGAGGTCGTTTAGATGAGGGACGAAACCTGACAGTTTCGGTTTCAATTGATCCTGCTGAATTAGGGCGCTTCCAACAGCGTTTCAAGACGGCGGAATTAATAGATACAGTTGGTTGACAGCGGGTTATCTGATGGGTATAGCACTCCTCGTATGAGAGTGCTAGCAACACCGTTAGCGCCTGATCCACAACATTATTGGAGAAAATTCATGAGTATTCGGCCTTTGCACGACCGCGTGCTGGTCAAGCCGCTCGATGCCGAGACGAAGACCGCTGGCGGCCTGATTATCCCTGACACAGTTCAGGAAAAACCCCAAGAGGGTACGGTTGTTTCGGTTGGCGCCGGAATTAAAGCCGAAGATGGCAAGGTGACGCCGCTTGACGTCAAAAAGGGCGACACGGTTCTGTTTGGGAAATGGTCTGGCACGGAAGTGAAGGTCGACAGCGAAACGCTGATGATCATGCGCGAGTCAGACATTATGGGCATTATCGAGTAAGAGAGAGGAAATAAAATGGCGAAAGATGTAAAATTTTCCGGCGAAGCGCGCGCGAAAATGCTGCGTGGCGTCGATATCTTGGCGGATACAGTCAAGGTCACATTAGGGCCCAAGGGCCGCAACGTTGTTCTCGACAAAGCTTTTGGGGCGCCGCGCATTTCCAAGGATGGCGTGTCGGTTGCGAAGGAAATTGAGCTTGAAGACAAGTTCGAGAACATGGGCGCGCAAATGGTGAAAGAAGTTGCGAGCCGCACAAGCGACGAAGCCGGTGACGGCACCACGACCGCGACCGTTCTGGCGCAGTCCATCGTCCGTGAAGGCGCGAAAGCTGTTGCTGCCGGCATGAATCCGATGGATCTCAAACGAGGCATCGACCTGGCAGTTGCCGCCGTCGTTGTTGACATTAAAAAGCGCGCTAAGGCGATCCGCACCAGCGACGAAATTGCCCAGGTTGGCACAATTTCAGCCAACGGCGAAAAAGAAATCGGTGACATGATCGCTGAGGCCATGGACAAGGTCGGCAAAGAAGGCGTCATTACCGTTGAAGAGGCGAAAAGCCTGGCGACGGAACTCGACGTTGTGGAAGGCATGCAGTTCGATCGCGGTTATCTGTCGCCGTACTTCGTGACCAACGCCGAGAAAATGAATTGCGAGTTGGAAAATCCGTATATCCTCTTGCATGAAGCCAAGCTGACGAGCCTTCAGCCGCTGCTGCCGATTTTGGAATCGATTGTCCAATCGACCCGTCCGCTGTTGATCCTCGCGGAAGATATCGAAGGCGAAGCGCTTGCGACTTTGGTAGTGAACAAGATTCGGGGCGGCTTGAAGGTCGCTGCGGTCAAGGCGCCTGGTTTTGGCGACCGTCGAAAATCAATGTTGGAAGATATTGCGATTCTGACCGGTGGTCAGGTGGTGTCCGAAGATTTGGGTATCAAGCTGGAAAATGTGACCCTCGACATGCTGGGTTCGGCGAAGAACGTTATGCTGACGAAGGACGAATCAACCATTGTTGGCGGCGCTGGCAAGAAAAAGGACATCGCGGCGCGGTGTGCTCAGATTTCTGCCCAGGTTGAAGAAACCACGTCGGAATACGACAAGGAAAAACTTCAAGAACGTCTCGCCAAGTTGTCCGGCGGCGTTGCGGTTATCCGCGTTGGCGGTATGACCGAAATGGAAGTGAAAGAACGCAAGGATCGTGTTGAGGACGCCATGTACGCGACCCGCGCCGCGGTTCAAGAAGGCGTTGTCGTCGGTGGTGGCTGTGCTTTGTTGTACAGTTCCAAGGTGCTGGATAAGCTCGAGCCGGCGAACGCCGATCAAAAGGTCGGCGTTTCCGTTGTGCGTCGCGCCCTTGAAGCGCCAGCTCGTCAAATTGCTGAAAATGCTGGTGTCGATGGCGCCGTTGTTGCCGGCAAATTGCGGGAAAGTAAAGACGCTAAGATTGGCTACAATGCGCAGACCAATGAATACACCGACATGTTCAAGGCTGGCATTATCGATCCCGCCAAGGTGGTTCGCACCGCTTTGCAGGACGCAGCCTCAATTGCTGGATTGTTGATCACGACCGAAGCCATGGTCGCCGACAAGCCGGAACCCAAAGGCGCCATGCCTGCCATGCCCGGTGGGGATATGGGCGGCATGGGTGGTATGGGCGGCATGGGCGGCGGGATGGGCTTCTAGTCCGTACTTTTCCCGTTACCCCTTATCGTGTACAAAAGGGTCGCACTTCGGTGCGGCCCTTTCTTTTGCCTCAAGTCTCCGGACCTTCATGATACCTGACCCTGATAAAATTTCTAAATTCATCCGTGAAGCGGCCGAGTTGGACGTTTTGCCGCGATTTCGTTCTCTAGCGGATCACGAGATCATCGAAAAATCACCTGGCGATGTTGTTACCGTAGCCGACCATGATGCGGAAGAACGCCTGACGCGTTTGTTGCGGGACTTGACCCCCGGCATCCTCGTTGTGGGGGAAGAGGCAGTGCACAGTGATACGACGCTTCTGGACAAGCTAGACACGGACGAACCGATGTGGATCCTTGATCCTGTTGATGGCACGGCAAATTTTGCTGCAGGTTGTCCAAACTTCGCTGTGATGGCTGCCTATGTGGTCGAAGGCAAGGTTCGTGGCGGTTGGATTTATGCACCGGTGGCGAAGGAAATGGTTGTTGCAATGGAGGGGGACGGTGCCCGTCTGAATGGCGAAAAGATGCAGATCGCACACCCCAAAGGTATTGAGGGGCTCAAGGGCCGGATTAATTACGGCGTATTCGATGAACATCGGCGCCCGGCGTTGCGAGAGCGCATTGCGGAAACATTCAATGTTGATAAGAGCGCACGTTGCGCTGGGCATGAATTCGTGACGTTGGCGAAGGGAGAGTATGATTTTCGTATCTATAAGAAACTATGGGCGTGGGACCATGCGCCGGGAACACTGATACATACCGAAGCGGGCGGGTATTCCGCGCGCATCGACGGGGCGCCCTATAAACCGAACGAACGAACAGAAGGTTTAATGTGTGCGCCCACGCAAGAAAGTTGGGATCAAATCCACGACTTCATGATGCGGGACTGACAAACAATCAGGAGATTTGAATTATGGCGAAAGTTGCTTGGATAGGATTGGGCGTCATGGGGTATTCCATGGCTGCATATGTCGCCAAGGCGGGGCATGACGTCACGGTTTACAACCGCACAGCCGCCAAAGCGACAAAATGGGTAAAAGCGCATGGCGGCAAGACCGCAAAGACGCCAAAGGACGCCGCGAAAGGCGCTGATTTCGTATTTTGTTGCGTGGGTAATGATGATGATCTCCGTAGCGTCGTACTTGGAGATAACGGTGCCTTCGCAGGTATGCAAAAAGGCGCTGTTTTTGTTGATAATACGACCGCGTCTGCCGATGTTGCGCGCGAATTGGCGGCGGCAGGCAAGAAGATCGGCGTTGGGTTTGTTGATGCGCCGGTGTCTGGTGGCCAGGCAGGGGCCGAAAACGGCGCCTTGACCGTCATGTGTGGCGGCACGGCAAAAGATTTTAAAACTGCGTTTCCAGTTATCGACACCTATTCGAAATTCGCTGTTTTATTGGGTAAAACGGGCAGTGGGCAGTTGACTAAAATGGTTAACCAATTGTGCATAGCGGGTATTGTTCAAGGGCTGTCTGAAGGCGTTAATTTCGGTATGAAGGCCGGCCTGGACATGGAAAAGGTCGTGGAAGTCATTTCCAAAGGCGCTGCGCAGTCCTGGCAAATGGACAACCGGGCGGCGACCATGATTGCTGGTAAGTTCGACTACGGCTTTGCTGTGGATTGGATGCGTAAGGATTTGGCGATCTGCTTTGCTGAAGCAAAAAACAACAAGGCGCGCCTACCCGTCGCAGCGCTGGTCGACCAATTCTACGCTCATGTGCAGGTGCGCGGCGGTAAACGCTGGGACACCTCCAGCCTCATTCATCTCCTGGCGAACGACTAGCTGTGATCTCTCAAGAGGTTGTTCGCATGCAAGCCTGAACGGCTGATT
>JAPKDL010000170.1 GCA_028822585.1 Alphaproteobacteria bacterium
TCGGTGTTGTGCCATAGGTGAAATCGGAGGTTTGCAGAGACGGCTTCGATTCCAACTATTCAGCGGTTGATGTCTCCACGGCATCGAATATTTGTCGCAGATTTAGAGGCTCAGGTGGGATTTGAACCTGGGCATGAGACGAGAGGGGCCACCAGCGTTCGAAAATCTCAGAAAGTGGTCGGGAGCCATGCAGATCGATAGTGTCGGAATTGAGTGCTTCGCTGACGGGAAAATAGGTTGTGGGGCGACCATTGGCGATGTTGATCACGGAATTGGGAGCGTTTTTTATTATATGGCCTATGCCGCTTTAACAGCCCGAAAACCGACATGATGTCAATCAGTTACGTGTTCAACCATGATTGATTCTGGCCACTTTCTTCGATGCGGCCAATTTGAATTTATGTCCGGTTTTGCCAAAGAAAGCGTGCTGCCGCGAGCTGTGACGGAGCCGGTTGCTGTTGACCCAGACTGTGTAAAACGTAAAATAAAAAACCACTCAATCTTTGAATTTACGATCCTTATGAAATCAATAGTTTAGCTAGTCACAGTTTTCGTAAAACATACGAATTTTTCCTAGAACCTGAATTGAACGACGTGTTTATACAGCCTGGACCCGAACCGGACTCCGTGACCAAAAAACTATAATTGGAATTCAACTTTTGTGAGGTCATCCAGGCGCGTTTTTTCACCTTGTTCGCCTGCCAAGCCAATGGCACCGCAGGTGACGGAAGGCTGTGTAAAATTATGACGTCCTCCGCCTATCTTCGATGTGCTATAAATGGCGTGGCGACCACAATGGCGCTAGAGTGACTTGAAAGAGGCGACCACAATATGACTAAAGCCAGGGCGCGCCTACGGGCAAAGGCGAAAGCTGCAGAGAAGGCCGAGAAGCGGGCCGCCACCGCCGAACACCGCGAGAAAAAAACGCATCCGGGCCAGTTTGACCCGGGAACAAGTACAATAAAAAGCCCCCAAATGAACGCTAATCCCCATAATGCGGCGGGGGCGAAATGGGGTGCCGCGCGGTCGAGATGATTAGACGAATGCCTGGGAGGATTCCGAAGTGAAAGAGCTGAAATTTGACCGTGACGCCGTGGGACGCTTGGCTAAAGCCCTGGCGTTTATCTGCGGGCCTGATAATCCGACGACGGTTGCCCTCCAGGCGGCGTCCGCGAGTGGTTCCGAACGAGACGTTGCAAAAGCACGCAAACTGTTTCTCAGCTTGAAGCTGGGAGATCGCCGGGCCGCATTAACGATGCTCGCCGATTGATTGGCTCTGTGACGGGTCGTTTCTATTGCGCTTTCTTCCTGTTCTAGCCTTGGGGGATCACCGGGTTCAACACCTTTCTATTGAACGGTGAAGCTCTGGCCGCACCGAGGGGGTAGCAGCACGCGCTGGCAAGCCTACCGACTCGAAGGAATCCACGGCGAATATATTTTACCCTGCGGTCCTTTCCTTAATGCTAGCGAAGATCGGGGAATTGGGCGGCAGCCTGCCTTGGGCGAAAAAAAGGTCGTGAAATTGATTATGGGTCTGTCCCAGATAACAAGTTCAAATGACATTTAACCCATGACCTCAATTAAGATAATTGATCTATGGGTCACTGTTGTTAAATCGCCACTCGCATTCCTTTGAAAACGCGCGAGATGAGCCTTTGGGACACCGTTGAATTTGCGCATATGACGCTTCGCCTGGTTCCAGAAATTGTCCATTCCGCTGATATGGTTTTGCTTGTCGGCAAATGATTCCGAATGATTGATCTGGAAGTGATGGAAGTCTGACACATCGAGCACGGTGTAGCCCCGCCAACCATCGCTACAGACGATGCTGCCAGGCACAGTCTTGTGCGACATGATCGGGAACAAAGTTGCCAGCGACGCATCGGGAAAGTAGGGCCGGGTATGGATGCTTTCGGCTAACTCCGCGTATAGCGAACAAAAGGAGGTTACTTCTGCTATGCGCCGCAATACCGGACATTTGAAGACCGTATTTCACGCCTTCGACCTGTAGCAACGCCGTTTCCTGGTCGAGCTCCAAATAGTATTTAGCTTTTGAAATGTATGTTTGGATAGCTATTGCTGCGTGCGTAGAATTCTTGTCGGTGCAGCTTGTCGGGAGGTTATGCATAAAAAATCGACCCCGCAGGGTCGTATGGCGCCGTCGCACAACGCTCTGATGAACATATTCAGGGAAATGGTCGATTTACGCCCCTTTCGTCACCAACGCCTTTGCCAGGTTCCGAAACGAATGCCTGACGCTCTTATCCGGAATTTGGTAATAAATACGTGCGACTTCGGATGCCTCCGGTGAACGAAAGATGTCGCGTTCGGGCACATCTGTTGGGTTGTGTTTTCCGAGTTCCGGCGGCATGTCGTCAAAGAAACAGGACACCGGGACATCGAAGACCTGACTGAATTGAAACAGTCGACTTGCGCCAATGCGATTCGCGCCGGTTTCATATTTTTGAATTTGCTGAAAACTCAGCCCGATGGCTTCTCCCAATGTAGTTTGCTTCATGCCACGGAGTTTACGCAAAATTTTAATGCGTTTCCCGACGTGAACATCTACGGCACCGAAGGAGGCATTCTCGAGTTTTTTACGTTGTTTCATCTTATTCTCTTAGATCATTTTCCATGAAAAATAAAGCGTCTCCCTGGCCTGGTTCAGGCCGTATTTTTTACCTGCCACCACCATTCAGAATTTTTAAAATTAGACATACTCTTTGTCCGAACGGCGTCCGAAAATTTCTTCCACTAGTTGATATTTGGCCTCATGATCTATATCGAATGACAATGCAACGTCATCATTAAACGAACGTACGATTCCACCTGAAAGATGGCCAAAACCTTCGGAACCGAGTTCCAGGTTAGCGCTGTCGCCAAAATCCAAGGTTTCTGAATTGACGGCGGCCCCACTATAGGAAATATCGCCCAGTTGGCCGTAAAATTCTCCTGTGTCGTTTCGGAATTTCATGGGTCTATCAACTTTGATACGCACATGTCGGCACCGCCCGGGCTCATCCATTTCCGCGAATTGTATTTCATACGGCGGAATGCTCGCCCGATTCGCAGCGCTTTCAAAATTTTGTATCGAGAGGTGTGGACATGAGGGAATATATTGTCAGTGTGCTCTTCAGCGTGAATGCGTCTGGCGGGCGTTTGATGCGATTTCTTCTATAGGATTCGGACCCGCGCAAATTATTTTGGTGGGAGGGCATTTCGGTCGCAGGTATTCGTTGTGTTTTATCCTGGTTTCGACGATGTTGCGACCTCTTTGAATTCGCTGGGGCAACATTGGTTGCAAAAGCGATTTTGGAGATAGAGAAATTTATTAAATATTTGAAAGTTACCTTGATACGATGAGCTCTACTGAATCTAGCCGCGCGAACGACGATGAATTACTCTTTACGCGTAAACCTTTCTTGGTTCGCGCCGGAAACCTTGCGCTTCGTCAGCCCTTGGGCGTCGCGGGGGCGCTGCTGGTCATCTCGATTGTGTTCCTGGCGGTGTTCGCTGAACAACTCGCGCCACACGATTCCGAATTGATCGATTTCAGCGCCATGTTGACTGGGCCTAACGAGGTATATTGGCTGGGTACGGATCAATTTGGTCGCGATTTATGGACCCGCCTGATGTACGGTGCGCGAACGGCGTTGTTTATCGGGTTTATCTGCGCGTTCGTCGGGGCGACCTCAGGGTTGGTTCTGGGAGTTGCCAGCGCCTATTTCGGCGGAAATATCGACCTAATTATTCAGCGAATTATTGACGTTTTTATGGCGTTCCCGCTTATCATTATGGCTCTAGCGTTGGTGGCGGTGTTTGGGAATGAGTTAGAATACGTAATTCTCGCAATCACACTGCCGTTTATTCCAGATTGCGCCCGTATTGTACGATCAAGTGCCCTCCAAATCCGTGAGGTTCCCTATGTGGATGCGGCGCGCGCGATGGGGTTTGGGCATACGCGAATAATTTTGCGCCATATGCTGCCAAATGTCATGGCACCATATCTCATAATATTAACATCGAATATAGGTCAAGCGATCCTGCTGGAGGCATCCTTGTCCTATCTTGGGCTGGGCGTTCAGGAACCGACGCCGTCCTGGGGTTTGATGCTTCAAGGCGGTGCCGAGGAATATGCGGAAAGCGCACCCTGGGTCGCTGTCTTTCCTGGTCTGGCCATCGCAGTCGCCGTGTTCGGATTTAACTTGTTTGGCGACGCTATCCGCGATGTGTTGGATCCGAGGTTGCGAACCCGCTAGCAGCGTGCGTTTCAATTCAGTCGTGATTATTCGATAATCCATTCCGACAAATCTTCGGGCAGTTTTTTGTCCCCGTTTTCTTATGTGTAGACTGACAAGGATTGATCTATGTCCAGGTAAATCACCCGGCAGATTGATGTCAGAACCGCCGACAGGCCTCACGGGTTTGACTGACGTTTCGTAACGGCGTCAATTAATTCACTATAAAAACTTGAACACCTTGCGATATATAGTGATGCTTCTACCGCCTGTGCCTAATGGGTCTTGCCAACTCTAACTGCGCTGGTGACGTAGGCGGTGTCAAATTTGCATGAAAATAATCTGATCTAGTGAGCCCTCTTGATAAGTCTCGGAGATAGGGCTGAGATTTATTATATTCGTGTCATGAGAAATTCCTTTGAGATCGAACCAGCGCGGTTTATTTCCAGCCCAGTGCTTGGTCACCTTTCCTTATAAGGTAAAGGTATATATTTATATTATAAAACAATGTGTTAGATATATAATTCTAGCATAAATTTAATTCTAATGAGGCTATAATAAGGTTTAGCGAAGATTTTTTCGTTGGCGGCGATAGTTGGATCGCTGCCGCCGCACCATCACTTTTCCATTAAGCAACGTATTTTAGTGGAGACAGGGACTTAAGGCCATTTAAAGGGCTGCGTACAACGTTTAATTGCCCAACGCTGCATGGCTTGGTTTACTCTCAAGATCAGCATTGCTAAGTAAATTGACACAGACTTGGCTGCCCGCTCCACTCTGCCAGGCAAGCCGGTCGGCTCCCTTTAGACCAAATCCAGACTACGCTCTGATGCCGTGTCGTTGGCGGCAGCTCAAAGCGCCCCGTGGTCCGTGAACCAAGGCTCAGGGGTAGTTTTCCGCTCAAACGATACCAGGGACAATGCATCGTGGGCTTGGGGGGAGGACTTGGGTTTGGTTTACCTCTTGGGCGTCCTAGTCGGACATATCATCATCTTATAACGTGACGGTCGCCACTCGCTCGGAGGCATACACCGAAACCGGCTTCTGATTGCGTTTGACTTTTTGCCATCGAGCCTTAGCTTGGGGCTCTAATCATCCCTAATACGGTGCAGCATTGCGATGGAAGTTCTCACTGAACTCTGGACGCCCTTTGCGGATTTCTGGACGATTCTTAAAGGCGTCCTTGATA
>JAPKDL010000171.1 GCA_028822585.1 Alphaproteobacteria bacterium
GCTAGTTTTTATTGCCCCAGACCAGGAATTGGACAACTTCGTTCAATCGTCCAACTGGTCCGAGCCGTTTCATCGCCGTCCCCGCGACAAGAGGCACCTCGATAGTGTCAAAATTTGGTGCAGCGACGACGAGCGTGGCTATTTTTGCCCCCGCTTCTATCGGCGCTTTAAGGGGCTCCTCCAGTTTAACCGTAACCTTCATCTTTTTTCGCGCCTTGCGGGGCATTGAAATTAAGAGATCGTTTTGGATAAGTACTGGCACCGTTTCAGCCGTACCTAACCATACCTCGGCGTCGATGATCTTTTCATCTTTGGAAAAGAGTTTGTAATTCCCCCACGCCCGATATGCCCATTCAAAAATTCGTTCTGATTCACTTGATCGCGCTTTCACTGATGTAAATCCATTGGCGACAAGGACCAATCGTCGTCCATTCCGCACAACTGATCCCGCTAACCCATATCCTGAAGCTTCCGTATATCCAGTTTTAAGGCCATCGGCACCAACGCCTTTGTATAAAAGTGAATTTCGGTTTCCCTGCTTGATTTCCGCATATGAAAATGATTTTTCACCGTAATATTTGTAAAATACAGGAAAGTTACGGATTGTGGATATGGCTAAAATTGCAAGATCCCGGGCTGTGGTGACATGATTTGGATCAGGCCAGCCACTAGCATTGCGAAAGGTAGTATCTGTCATTCCCAATTCGCTAGCTTTTCTCGTCATAAGTTCGGCGAATGCGGATTCGCTACCCGCAACGCCTTCCGCAACTACAATGGTCGCATCATTTCCCGACTGCACGACAATGCCTCGAATCAAATCTTCAATTTGAACTCGGTCACCCACCTTCACAAACATTTTTGAGCCACCTTTTCGCCAGGCTTTTTCACTGACCGGAAAGGTGTCCTCCAGAGTTAGCCCGCCATTTTTTAGCCGCTCAAACAACAAATAGGCGGTCATCATTTTTGTCATGGAGGCGGGATACATCGCAGCGTTCGCGTCTTTATCAAATAACGTCGCACCCGTTTGCAAATCTATGACTACAGTCTGTCGTGCAGAAGTTTCAAACGCCTGCACCGAATTGGACATATAGCTGAAGAGGCCTACCGTGAAAATTGAAGCTGCAAATATTACACGGCGAAAAATGCCTAAAACCATGTCAATTGACCCTTAATTTCCCCATACTGGGGTTAATCTACGATTATACGCGCGTCCGCGTAACCGGACGCAACGATTCTTGCTAACATTTTGTCAGCTTCATCAACCGAAGACGCAGGCCCCAAGCGAACACGAAAAAATGGCTGTTTTGAGACCTTTACTTGATAGATTTTAGCGTTCCCGACTTTAGACAATAACGCGCGCAGTTTGTTTGCATTTTCATATCTCGAAAAAGCGCCTGCTTGTACGAAAATTCCAGATGATGGCGGGACAGAAATAACAGATACTGTTTCATCTACCTTTGACGCGACAACTTTGGCGCGGCCTGGCACACTGGCTTTACGGCTAAACCGCTTAGGTTCCAAGCCTTTGTCCGGCGCGGCAGTCTTGAATCCTTCCGGCGTATTCAATTTAACACTGGCCACCCGGCTTGTAGGCGCAGCCTTTGGAACCGGATGAGGCTTCCCAATTTTTGGAGAGGATACACCGTAAGTAGACGCTAGACGTTGACTTTCCAGAGCTAAAAGTTCCACACGAACTTTTGCCGTACCTTGTTTTTCAAATCCCAGAAGCTGGGCGGCGCGTCGAGATAAATCGATAATTCTGCCACGCGCGAAAGGTCCCCTGTCGTTGACACGTACGTTCAACGCGCGACCATTTTCCAAATTTATGACCCGAACGATGCTGGGTAACGGCAGGGTGCGGTGAGCAGCGCTGACATTGTTCATATCAAACGTCTCGCCGTTGGCAGTGTCCTTGCCATCGAACTGTGATCCGTACCAGGACCCGATCCCTGTTTCCACATAGGCGTAGTCAACTTTAGGGTAATACCAGACGTCGCCAATTTGGTAGGCCTTCCCAACTTTATAGCGACCAGATTTCGTTGGGGCTTCTGGTTCCGCAGACCCTGTCAGTAGCTTAGCGCCATGAACAATAATTTGTGTTTCCGCGCAGCTGGATAAAACGCCAGCAAGTAACGCTAAACCGATAACAGTTGTACTGATTGGATGGGCCGACACGGTCTCTCCATAGGAGGTCGAGCGATTAAATCCACAATATGTAGTCTAATGCCCTGCAATACGGTCGGCAAGATGTCCGACCGCCATCGCAAAATAGTGACTACGGTTCCATTTCAAGATAACGCGGTAATTATTGTATACCAAAAACGCGGGCCCACCCTTTTTCGCAGGCAGTATCAAGGAAGCCTGCAAGTCTGATACAGGTAATGGCGCGCCATCTTTTTTAACCACGCCTAGGGCGGACCATTCTTGGATATTTTTTCGTATTTTCAGGCCCTTCAAGGTGAGGTCAAATCCGTTGGGTAATTTGACTTCGCGTCCCCACCGTTCGTCGCCACGCCATCCGTATCGCGATAGGTAATTTGCCGCTGACGCGAAGACATCAGGCTTTGTCGTCCAGATGTCCTTTCGCCCATCATTGTCATGGTCAACGGCGTAACCAGCGAAACTCGACGGCATAAATTGCGGTTGGCCCATCGCGCCGGCCCAGGACCCTAGCATGGCGTCGGCGGCGATATGGCCGTCTTCCAATATTCGGAGTGCAAAATGAAGTTCGCGTCGGAAAAATTTGCTCCGGCGGTCATCAAACGCCAAAGTCGCCAGCGCAGGAATGACGTGAAATCCACCCGTCACACGGCCAAAATCAGTTTCGATCCCCCAAAACGCCATTAAAAATTGCGGCTGAACGCTGTATTTTTTGGAGATCTCTGATAATATCTGCTTATTTTGGGCAAACTGTTTTCGGCCTTTATTAACGCGCGCCTGGGGCGTCACCCGTTGCATATATTCTTTAAAACTTAACGTGAACTCGGGCTGTTTGCGATCCAGTTCTATAACGCGGGGAATCGGTTTTACATTACGAAACGCTGCGTCCAACGTCGGTTTTGAAATCCCCATAGACGTGGCTTCTGATTTTAACGCCTTCAGCCAGGAATGGAATTCATCAGCGTAGCCAGCGCCGGAAGACAACCAGACTACGGCAAATATTACACCCGCTATTAATTTTAGGGACACGCCCATTCCAATCTATATACTTTCTGAATTCACAGACAAATCCTCTGCGGTTTTGCCATAGAGTAACAAGGTGCCGCAACCACCTATTTCGTTGAATCGTCCAATCATCACGACTTACGTTTTCGCAACATTTCGCGGTGCAAGATATATAGGCCACTGCCAACAACAAGAATCGAACCCAGCATCATCCATTGGTCGGGCAAGTCGCCCCACACCAACGTGCCAATCAAGACACCCCACAAAAGACTGGAATACTTGAAGGGCGCTACCAATGACGCCTCCCCTGTGGAGAACGCTAGTATAAGCAGATAGTGGGCCGTGCCGGAAAGTAGCCCTGTCACCGCCAACAACCCTATGTCCATAATGGTTAATTCGCTCCAATCCCCGAAGCCTGCCGTTACCAAGCCGGCCCCGATCACAGCTATCGTGGAAATTAACAGAATCGATACTGAAGATTCTGTCCCACTGATCCGTCGGGTCAAAACATCACGAAGTCCACCGAACACGGCTGCGCCGAGGGGTAACAACGCGTACCAGTTCAATCCAGTCCCGCTCGGTCGAAGCATCACTAGGATGCCTGCAAAACCGACCAATACAGCCATCCAGCGCCGCCACCCAACAAATTCAGCCAATAAAGGCGTCGCCAGCGCGGTCACGAAGAGTGGCCCGGCAAAAGAAATCGCAATGTTTTCCGCCAAAGGATTATATTTCAGGCCCGTCAGAAAAAAGAACACAGATGCGACGAAACAGAGCGCACGGGCGGTTTGCCCACCAAAATTGGTTACGCGTAAAAGCCCTATTCCGCCGCCTCGCCAGACGATGATCGTTACGGGAATACAGATAAACAGGCCACGCAAGACCATTATTTGTCCAATGGGGTAGTCGCTGGAGAGCCATTTGACGATAGCATCGCTCGAGGTCAACAACATAGACCCCAGCAACATATATAAAATTCCCAAACCAGCGGAATTTTTTAGCACCGCGACGGTTTTAGAGGGTGCGTCACTCATGCCCTCTCCTGTTTCATTCGAGATTCTCGTCGAAGGATGTACAAACCGCTGCCCACGACCAAGACGCCGCCCACCATCATCCAAGCGTCAGGTGAATCTCCCCATAGGACGAATCCGAACAGCAACGCCCATACCATGGTGATGTACTTGTAGGGCGCGATTACCGCGGCACCTGTTAAACGCAACGCTTCGATCAGGAAGAAATGAGCGAGTCCCAGAACAAGGCCATTTGCCGCAAACAGCGCCAATTGTGGCCCGCTGATTGGTTTCCATCCGTAAACCGCCGTGGTTGAGTAAACCGCAATTACCGCAAGGAATGAGTAAAACATGATGGCGATTGTGGATTCGGTGTCGTGCATGCGTCGGGTGACGACGTCGCGAACAGCGCCTAAAAACGCGACGCCCAAAGGAAAAGCCGCCGCCCATTGCACAACTCCGGCTCCTGGACGCAACATGACGATCACGCCTAAAAACCCGACCAGGACCGCCAACCAACGGTGCCAGCCAACGGGTTCGCCTAACGCCACGGCGGCGAGCCCGGTCAGTATCAATGGGCTCACGAAGGTCAATGCGATGGCGTCCGCCAGTGGCATCAAGCTCAACGCTGTAATAAACAGAAACGATGTCGTGCAAACGAGAATGGCGCGCACCGCCTGTCCCCTGCGACTATGGATTCGTAAAGTCGATATACCGCCCAAACGCCAGGCAAAAAATAAAATAGGGATCATCACAAACATACCCCTCACCGCCAATAATTCCCCACGCGGAAAATCATCGGTCATCCATTTCTGAATCGCGTCGTTTACGGTCAGGAAAAACCCGCCCAACACCATACAGCCAATGCCTTTCAAGGAAGCCTGTTTGGCGTCGCTTGTGATGTTGCTCATGCCATTTTGGCCTGAAATTTCGGGAATTCTGTAGGTAGTCAACACCACATTTTAGACGGTGTTGCGATCTAGAAGTTTACGCATGGCGCAAACCCTATGAACAGCTAAATACGTTAAAATTTATGCAAAGCCGGACTCAAAATACTACGTGTTCTCTCAATATAGCCGGTCCATTCATATCCGGAACAATCATTAATGAGGCGAATATGACGACCCAAACCTGGACTGTGTATCTATCCGGCGAAATTCATTCTGATTAACGCGACCGGATTAAAGCAAGTGTAGAAGCT
>JAPKDL010000172.1 GCA_028822585.1 Alphaproteobacteria bacterium
AACGGTAGGTTATTGCGGGTGTCCAGCTTCCCTCAAACGTCAGTCGATGACCATTGACCAGTTCAATCTCAATACGACCATCGGGGTGTTGAGCTGAATGGTTGAACAATGATGACGGTGCCGGAGGCATATCTGTGGCAGCAGCCTCCACAAGCAGAAACATCGTCTCGTTGTCTTACGTAAAACGCGGGTCCTTCAGCCCTTTGAAAATCAAGTTTACGTTCATTGCGTAACGTAGCGCCACCTGGGCGACCGACACGCCGGGGACTAACGTCTGCAAACAGATTGAACGCTTCTCTTCATCGCTCCATGATCGTCGAATCCGCTTCCTTGCCAAACCCAGCTCCATAAGTGTCCATTAAAAACAAGTGGACACTACCGCGGGATATCCACCCCAGTTAGGTGGAGTGGGCCGGACGCTCACGGTTGTCTTCCCACTCGACGGCTTTGATTTCATCGATTTTCATCAACAGATGGCTCGTTCGACGCCTCACTGATGCCGGACTGTTGTTCTGATAGGATCGTGACAAGGCCAGCTCTCTTCCTATATCGTGATGATGTCTCTCAACTCGCCATCGGCAATCATTCTCACAGAAAATTTTTAAACATGCCTGAAATCGTTACTCCGGAATTAGTTGGCGTGGACGCTCGGCGCCTTGGCCGTATCAACCCCTGGATGAATGAATACGTCGATAGTGGTCGCCTAGAATCGTGTTTGACCGCTGTCATGCGGCGCGGAAAGCTGATTTACCTCGATCAGGCGGGCCCCGCAAATGCAGAAACGATTTTTCGAATTTATTCGATGACCAAGCCGATTACAGCCGCGGCGGCGATGACATATTTTGAGGAAGCCCGCTTCCAGCTAGACGATCCCGTCTCCCGGTTTTTACCCGAATTCGAAAATGTCCTTGTATGGGACCAGGTAGGCGACGCAGATGACACCGTTCCCGCAGATATTCCTTTGCAGATCTGGCATCTGTTTTCACATACCTCCGGACTGATTTATGGCAACCGCGATGACACAGTCATTGGACAAAGCTACCTGACCAACAATGTCGACTTTCATGGCCTCTCCAACCGCAACGTTGAGACACTGGCGGCGACAGTAAGTCGTCTTGCAACAGTACCGCTCAAAAACCAGCCCGGAACGCGCTGGGAATATGGCGTGTCCACCGATGTATTGGGCCGATTGATTGAAGTCATCGCCGGTAAGCCGCTAGATCAGGTGTTTCAGGAACGAATTTTTGACCCACTTGGCATGACGGATACCGGATTTCAGGTCCCGGAGGCGAAGGCCGCCCGTCTCGCGGATATGTTCCAACGATCGGAAGGTGAGCGCACGCTGGCTGAAAAAGGCGATGCAGAATCATCGTGGGTGAAGCCGGTGACCCTCTTCTCCGGCGGCGGCGGCCTCACATCCACAGTCGGCGATTACCTCAAATTTTGCGAAATGATCCGATGCAAGGGCGTGTTTGGCGATGCAAGAATTCTGGGTAGGCGAACGGTTGAACTGATGACGATGAACTGGATGCCTGGCGGCGTTGACCTGGCGTCCATGGGCCAGCCTACCTTCAGTGAAACCAGCTATGAAGGCGTCGGGTTTGGCCTTGGTTTTTCCATCGTCCTGGACCCCGCCGCGGCGAAGGGCGCGTTGTCTGTTGGAGAGGTCGCCTGGGGTGGTGCCGCGTCGACGGCGTTCTGGATTGATCCAGTTGAGGATATCTCGGTCGTTTTCATGACGCAGCTTATGCCATCTTCTTCCTTTCCAATACGTCGGGAACTACGCTCTCTCGTTTATCAAGCGTTGGTCGATTAAACGCTAATGGCCCAGTGGATTGGTACCGCTTTAGTGCCATATATTTTTCTCATTTACGCCGACCCCCTTTTTAAACGCGAGAGGACTTTTGCCGGCAGTGTCGGGGGAGTTTTTCTTGAGGCGGCGGGGCGTGTTTCGTAACGTTTCTTGATGGAAAATAATTCCAATAATTTAAGACGTCGCCCGAGATCATCCGTTTAGCGGTAATAATGCATGTCGGGAGACGGGTCTCTGGCTCAACAATCGGGGCTAAAATTATATCAACCGTTCCGGCGATGAGAACGAGCGGTTGCGAAATTCGGGAGCACGAATTAGCTACAGAAATTCATCCCGGTCCAATTTTTAGTTCACAATTATTTCTACTAGTAACGTCATCTTCACTGCGGCCATAACTTCAAACTCAACCGATCGGCCTCCCTTGCCGAAGAGCGTGAAATTGCCGCCCGGACTCGGCGCGGTATAGTTTTCTATGATATGCTTCTTTTACTCTGACAATGCTTTTCTAATGATGGCGATCGATGTCAGCTTGCGCAACAAATGCAGAATCATCCAAAAAATCATGGAAATGTACAATTGTGGCATTAGGTTCGATTAAAATCACACCATACGCAGGCGGTTCATGGCTTCTCACCAAATGAGCTGTTTCCACCATTCGCAAGGCTACCTGATGGGCGGTCCCGCGAAAAACGGAAAATGGGATACCGTTCCAACTGCCCGCAATCGGACGATGAAGATGGCCCAAAAACATGTGCCGTATATTTGCGAACGGGGCGACAATTTCGGCTAACAGATCCTCACCGCGCAACATTCGCATGCCATCCATGTAGGGAATCCCGACATCAAACGGCGGATGGTGTAGGAATAAGTAAACAGGCCTGCCGGCGCTATCTTTCAACTGAGTTTCCAGCCATTCCGCCCTTTGTGCGCAAAACCCTCCGAATTTCTCGCCTATTTCAACTGTATCGATAAAAATCAACCGGCCAATTTCCAGGTCAACGACGGACTGAATAAAACCGTTTGGATCAACAGCCGTATTCGGAAACACGGATAAGAGTTTTTTTCGGTCATCGTGGTTGCCAACCAATAAGTGATAGGGAAGAGGAAGGTCGGCGAGAATTTCCCGGAGAATTTCATAGGCACCAATCTCGCCTTTATGCGCGAGGTCGCCGGTAATGACACATAATTCCGCATCCGCATGGTTTTGTCGGATATCCTCAACACATTGCGTTAACCGGTCGCTAGGATTTACGCCATGCATATCCTGATTCCCAGGCGCGAGGTGCAAATCGGAAATTTGTAGAATTTTCATCGTCAATCTAACTTTCGATTTTTACATGTGCCCACGAGGATAGAGGGATTTATTGGCGCTGGAAAAGGTTTCATTCCGGCGCAGCCGTTCAAACATCGAGAGTATCCGAATGAGGCCTCTGATTTAACAAATGCTCGCAGACTTGGAAAAAAGCGCCGATGAGCCGATCGTCTTTGCGTTCGCTCAGGCAATTCACATGCGCTGTCGTAAACACTTTGGCGTCGGAAATATGGACCACGCGCAGGTCTGGATGTGGAATATATTCGATGTCGGATACGACGCCAAACCCTATACCCCGGGCAACGGCGAGCCAGACGGCTTCGCGGCTGCCGATCTCCATCACAGGTTCTATGGTGACGCCCGCTTCCGCAAGCGCCACCTCAAACGCCAGGCGGGTCGTCGAACCGGTTTCCCGGAGCACCATGCGTTCCCCCTGCAATTCCTCGATTCGAATCGTTTTGCGACCTGAAAAGGGGTGACGTTTATGGACGAAAACAACAATTGGATGGCGGCTGTAGGGCATTGCAAATATACGCGGGTCATCCTCGACATGTGCCAAGACGCCAACATCAACTTCATAATCGAGAAGACGTTGCACCATCTCCTTGGAGTTGCCGGCTGTCACCGTTAGCCGAACATCTGGATATATCTCGTGAAACGCGCTGAGCATTTCAGTGGCGTGATACGGACCAACGGCTCCAACCTTCAATCGGCCCGCGTGAAAACCACCATAAGCATTCAACAAGTCCCGGGCTTCACTTTCGAGACTCATAAATCGCCGTGTTATCGCGAACAAATCGACGCCCGCCTCTGTTAGCGTGACGCCACGGCCCCGCCGATGAAACAGCTCAACAGAAAAATAACCTTCTAACGCTTTCACCTGACTGGTAATGGTCGGCTGACCTACGTTGAGCAAACGCGAGGCTGCCGTAAAGCCACCTTCTGCGGCGACCGCATGGAAAGAACGTAGCCACGTATAATTCATTTATTTTATCAATATGTTTCATTAAAAAATCATATTTGATCAATAGCTATATCTATGTGAGCGTGGAATCAAGAAAGATCGGCCAGCATGACTTCGTTAGAAAAACGCTCTAAATAAGGGGGAGAAGACGTTGTTTGACAATGCGGGAATCTCTAGAAACCGCGCTGCGGGCGCATTGTTCTTCGAAACATTCTTGAATAGGACGCTTCGCCAGTGCACCCTGGGTTCAAGAACGAAAATACGTTGATCAATACAACACGCATATTATACGAATTGGTAATCGCACCAACAGGGAGAGCATATAATTATGGGACCAAAATCGGTAATCACGCGCCGCTCCATACTCGCCGGCGCCGGCGCTTCAGCGGTCGCACTCAGCCTTGGGGATTTGATGTTCCCGGGTTCTAGCTTAGCGGCGACGCCCAAAAAAGGCGGCAAGCTCGTTTACGCAGTATTATCACGCAACTCCAAACATAAGGCCCTAAAGAATGCTAAGCATCCTTACTACGGTCTCGAGATCAGGACGAAAAATGTCTACAATGCCCTGACCTGGGTCGATCAAGATATCAACGCGCAGCCGGAAGTGGCTACCAAATGGGAAGCCGTCAAGGACGACCAGACAATCTGGGAGGTCGACATTCGCGAAGGCATTAAATTCCACGATGGTCGTGACCTCACCGTTGAAGACGTGATCTCGTCCTACAATTTCCATCGTCATAAGAAAAAAGGCACCTCGTTCGCCAAGAAAATGTTAGCCAAAGTTGAAAAGGCCGGGCCCAACAAAGCACGATTCCACATGAAAACGCCCAACGCAGAATTCGGTTGGTGGGCCGCGGAATACCGCCAAGTGATCATGCCAGCGGCGGATGTAGAGACGATTGGCATGGACGGCGTTGGCAGCGGTCCCTTCAAATTCGCCAATATTGATCCCAAGCGCCGCGTCGTTTACGAAGCGAACGAAAATTACTGGGGTGACGGACCGTATCTGGACTCGTTGGAAACGGTTTTCCAACCGGCTATGGGCCCTGCGATGAACGGATTCCGGTCGAAGCAGTTTGATATGGTGTTGGGCATTGATCCCGCCATGGCACCGCAATTCGCAGCCCTGCCGGACACAACGGTTGATATCGCCAAAGCCGGTTCCCAGATGCT
>JAPKDL010000173.1 GCA_028822585.1 Alphaproteobacteria bacterium
AGCAATGGGTTAAATTGTATTTGAACTAATTATTTGGGACAGGCCCGATGTTTAAGTGTCGCCGTTGATATGACGTCTGCGGTTCGCGAAGAAGTTGCGCAATAAATCGGCGGCGTCTTGTTCCTGTATTCCGCCATAGATTTCCGGCGTGTGATGATATGTTGGCTGGTGGAAAATTCTGGGGCCATGTTCGACGGCGCCGCCTTTGGTATCGTAAGCGCCAAAATACACCCGGCGCAAACGCGCGAAGGAGATTGCCGTCGCGCACATCGCACAGGGTTCCAGAGTCACGTATAAATCCACTTGTGGTAAGCGCGGCGCGCGCGCGCGCGCTGCAGCGGCGCGGATCACCAAAATTTCCGCATGTGCAGTGGGATCGGCGCGGGCTTCAACTTCGTTGCCCGCACGCGCGAGCACCGCGCCGGTGTCACTATCAACGAGAACAGCGCCCACGGGAACTTCATCGCGGTCGGCGGCCTGCCGAGCCTCCTCAAGCGCGAGCGACATAAAGGGTATTGCGGCTTTCGTTGACATGGGCGCACCTTGCCTATGGCGTTCGCCATCGTCAAGAAGGGCGCTGGCGTCCGTAGTGGTGTTGCGTCTATATACAGTCTGACAGTGTGGTTACGGAAAGAAACCGAAATGGCGCGGAAAGACAAAAAATCTCCTTCTCAGGCGGCGGGGGCACAGCCTAAAGGGGATGGATCCAAAGGCGACAGACCCAAAGGTGACAGAATTGCCAAGATTATGGCGCGCGCCGGATTGTGTTCCCGACGCGAAGCCGAACGCTGGGTCGAGCAGGGCCGCGTCAGCGTCAATGGTGAAATTCTGACATCACCGGCGATCAATATCGACGATCTCTCTTCAATCCGCGTGGATGGCGAGGCGTTGCCGGGCAATGATCCACCGCGGTTGTGGCGCTTCCACAAAACCGTTGATGTGATGACGACAAGTCATGATCCCGAGGGCCGCCAGACGATTTATGACCGATTGCCGAAAAATCTGCCGCGCGTTATGCCGGTGGGGCGTTTGGACATTAATTCCGAAGGCTTGCTGCTGTTGACCAATGACGGTGAATTGAAACGACATCTGGAATTACCGTCCACCGGGTGGCGCCGCCGATACCGCGCGCGGGTGTATGGCCGGGTGGATGCGGCGCAGTTGCAGGGGCTGGCGCGGGGCGTCACGGTGGAGGGCGTGCGCTACGCGCCGATTGATGCGGTTCTGGATAGTCAGGAAGGGGCGAATGCCTGGGTGACCCTGACATTGCGCGAAGGCAAAAACCGTGAAGTGCGGCGTGTCCTGACGCATTTGGGATATTCGGTGAACCGGCTTATTCGTACCGCCTATGGCCCCTTTCAACTGGGTAATTTGGCGCGTGATGAGATTGAAGAAGTGAACCGGCGGGCGTTGCGCGACCAGTTGGGTGGTGAAATTATCTCCACGCTGGGACTTCAGGAAGAGCTGAGCCTTGCGAATAATCGCCGGTGATCAACGCGGTGTGCGGTTGAGCGCGCCGCCAGGCCGCGTGTTGCGCCCCACCGCGGATCGGGTGCGTGAGGCGATCTTCAACATTTTGGCGCATGGTCAGTTTGAGGCACCAGCCTTGACCGACGCCTCTGTCCTGGATGTATTCGCAGGCACAGGTGCGTTGGGCTTGGAAGCGCTCAGCCGAGGTGCCGCCCATGCGACATTCATCGAAAAAAGCCGAATTACCCTGGTGTCTCTACGCGACAATGTCGAGCGCTGCCGCCGTGCTGAACAATCAACAATATTGGAACGGGACGCTCTGACGCCTCCGCCGCTATCATCGAAGGCGGCGCCCGTCGATTTCGTCTTCATCGACCCTCCGTACCGAAAAGGGTTGATGGTGCCGGCGCTCGACGCCTTGAGGGACGGGGGATGGTTTACGCCGGCCACGCTCATCATCGCGGAAATGGCGGCTGATGACGCGCCGCCAGAAGGATGGACCTGTCTGGAATCCCGACGTTATGGTGCCGCGCAGGTTTGTTTTTTAGGGTTGGAACCGTCGGACCAGGGGCAGGGCGATTAACAACACCGGTGCCAATGCCAATGCACCAATGAAATAGGGCCAATCCGGTCCCAAAGACACGAACACGGCGCCGCCCCAGGCGGGTCCCAGTATGCGGGCGAAGCTGGCGACGGATTGCGCCGCGCCCAAGGCACCGCCCTGCAGGTCATGGGGGGCGGCGCGGCTGATCAGGCTTTGCATTGCCGGGTTTTGAAGCCCAAAGCCGACTGAAATGGCGGTCAATGGAAAGAGCGCCATCCAGACGCCTCCCGAAAACGGCAGCCCGCCTAACCCCAACGCAATCAACGCAATGCCCGCCAGCATCAACCGGCTTTCGCCATAACGACGCGATAAACGACCGACCAGGCCGCCTTGCACGATGACCATGATGACGCCGATGAACGCCATATACCAAGACACATCGCGCGGGCCCAAGGATAGCACCGCTTTGCACCACAATGGAAACGTCCCCTCCAACGCGGTGAACGCCAAAAATACGCAGAGGTAAATCAGAAACAATCGCGCCAGAATATCGCTGGTCAAAACCCGCCATCCGGTGACGGTTTGAGAAGCGCTGGTTTCGCTGTCGCTTGGTTGCGGTGTGCGCGCCATTGGTTCTTTCAGAAAAAATAGTGCGACAATGAATCCCGCGACCGAAAACGATCCGGCGAGGATGGAGGGCAGGGCGTAATTCGGAGCCGCCCCGCCGACAGCGATGCCGCCCATGGTGGGGCCAATGACGAAACCGAGCCCAATCGAGGCGCCGAGCAAGCCCATGCCTTTCGCGCGGTTGTCTTCCGTTGTTGAATCCGCCACATAGGCCTGTGCTGCGGCGAGCCAACCTGACGCGGCGCCTGCCAGCGCCCGGCTGGCGAAGACTTCCCACAAAGATTGGGCGTTCGCGAGCCACAGATAGCTGATGATCGTCGTTGCGATGCACGTTAACATCACCGGTCTGCGTCCGATATAATCGGAAAGCCGCCCCCAGAGCGGCGCGGTTAAAAGGCCGGCACCGGAAAATATCGAAAACACTAACGGCGCCGTGCCGTCCCCAGCGCCGAAATGGATCGCGTAGAATGGCAATAAAGGAATGACTGTGCCCAGCGCAGCAATGTTAAGGCAGACGACAAGGTACAGAAGGGGCATTTATGGGTCGCAATTTCAGTTAAGTGACACGGGAATACATGCAGGATGCCAGACTAGAGGGGCAAAGGATCAATAGGTTGATGGTTTGATTCACGAAATGCTTAGGAATCAAGCGTTTCGACCAGACCACTAGCGGCGACCAAACAGCCTTTCGATATCCGCCAATCGCAGTTCGACATAGGTAGGCCGACCATGGTTGCATTGACCTGAATGCGGCGTTTGTTCCATTTCGCGCAATATCGCATTCATTTCTGGGACATTCAAACGCCGCCCAGCGCGGACCGACCCGTGGCACGCCATGGTCCCGCAAACCTCCTCCAACCGTTCCTTTAAGCCAAAGGCTTCGCCCAGCGACATCACTTCATCGGCAAGGTCTCGAACCAACCCTTGAACATCGACATCGCCCAACAACGCGGGCGTTTCGCGCACCACCACGGTTCCGGCCCCGAAGCCTTCGACCACCAGTCCCAGTTCCGCTAGTTCCGTTGCGCGGTCGAGCAATTTTTCCGCCGCCGCCTCGTCCAGCTCGATGACTTCGGGGATCAACAGGGCTTGCCGGGCGATCCCGCTTTCGGCCAGCGAATTTTTCATGCGTTCATAGACCAGCCGTTCATGGGCGGCGTGTTGATCGGTGACGATCATGCCATCATTGGTTTGCGAAATGATGTAGGTTTCATGCAGTTGCGCGCGCGCGGCGCCTAACGGAAAATCGCGGGCCACATCTTCCATGTTCGGCGCATCCGTAGCGGTTGGCGCTGTGGGCGTGGCCATGTCCGGGCTGTTGAATGGGGATTGGAATGCGCTGGACTGGCTGGCGAGATGCTGTGAGGGCTGAAATTCAGTGGCTCCAAAACCGCCGCCAGGTCTTTGTCCCGCACCCAAGCCAGGGGTTCCGGGTTGAAAGGACCCCAGGGCGGCAGCGGCGACGCTGGTGGATGTCCGGTGACCGGAGTCGCTCAACGCCTGTTTCAGGCCGCCGACAATAAGGCCGCGAATTAAGCCGGCTTCGCGAAACCGGACTTCGGCCTTCATGGGGTGCACATTGACGTCAACATCGGGTGGGTCAATTTCCAGGAAAATCGCGACCATGGGGTGACGGTTGCGCGCCAAAAAATCCATATAGGCGCCCCGGACCGCGCCCAGCAACAACCGGTCCCGTACCGGACGTCCGTTCACGAACAAATATTGCTGCATCGAATTCGCGCGGCTAAGCGTTGGAACAGCGGCGTACCCGCTCAATTGGACGCCTTGGCGTTCCGCATTGATTGGTAGAGCGTTTTCGGCAAATTCCCGCCCCATGATGTCGGAGAGCCGTTGCAGCTTCGCATCGAGCAAGTCACTCTGCGTAGCGCTAACGCGCAGCCGATCGCGCGGTTTATCGGAATCGCCTTCGCGGAGCATGAACGAAATATCTGGCCGCGCCATCGCCAGGCGACGCACGATGTCAACGATTTGATTGGATTCTGAGCGGTCGCCTTTCATGAATTTTAACCGCGCCGGGGTGGCGAAAAACAAGTCGCGGATTTCGACCCTTGTCCCGGAGGGTGCCGCGGCGGGCATGGGCGCGGAAACCGCGCCGCCATTTACCGTAATGGTCCAGGCGTTGTCTGCATCTGGGACCCGGGACGTTATGGATAACCTGCTGACGGCACCGATGGAGGGGAGGGCTTCACCGCGAAACCCCAAGGTGCGGATGTCGACCAGATTGTCGTCGCGCAATTTTGAGGTCGCATGGCGTTGGATGGCGAGGTCCAGATCTTCGCGGGTCATGCCGACGCCGTCATCGACGACGGCGATCAGGGATTTGCCGCCGTCGCGCACCGTCACTTCAATATGACGCGCGCTTGCGTCAATGCTGTTTTCGACCAGTTCCTTGACGGCTGAGGCGGGACGCTCCACGACTTCACCCGCAGCAATCCGGTTAACGGTGCCTTCAGGCAGGCGGCGGATCATGCGTCAAATTCCGCCATGTAGCGTCGCGTCAAATTCTTGCCTTCTTCGACAGCAGGTTGGTCAAACGGGTCAACGCCCAAAAGGTGGCCCGCGAT
>JAPKDL010000174.1 GCA_028822585.1 Alphaproteobacteria bacterium
TCACTCGCAGACATTGCCAATAGCATTGAGAGGCTCGAAATCCGTTGCTTACGCTGCGCCCAGACGAGCCGAATGAGTGTCCCAAGCTGAGAGACAATGTGGGCGCCCAGCGTGGCTCAAGCCATCTTGCTCTGACAAAGCCACGTCATGCGCTCTCACCCGCGGCCGCGGCTGTATAGCGTTCTAGCGCCGCCGCGACAACGACGTCGATATCTTGCTCGAGAAGGTAACGCTCGCTCGCCAGTTGTTGCGCGACCGCTCGAACTTGGGCTTCATAGTCAGCGGGACTCGCGTAGCGCTGCGCGATGGATGGGCGTGGATCGCTCCTGCATTCGCGCTCTTGCTCGTCTGCCGCAAAGAATAGCGTCAGTCCGCTCATCGGCACGATCTGATCGGAGGAGCCGATGGATGGGTCGCGCGGATTCCAGCCGGCATGCGAACCAACCGGCACCACTACGTCCGGCAGTCGAATGCCAGCCAGTTCATTACCGTCAGCATCGATAGCCGACACCAGCGCGGGGTAGAACGCACCTTCGCGTGCCGGAAAGTGACCGACACCTATGCTTTCCTGATTGCCCATGTCCACTGTGCGGACAAATGGTAGGCGACTGGCTGTTAATGATTCGAATTCAGGAATAGTTGCATAATAGCGCAGAATCTCATCGCGCAGCACGGCCGTTCCGTCAGCGATGCGCGGATGGCGGCTCGGCGGTGGTTCAACACCTTCGCTTATCCACAGGTCAAGATTGATCAGCGCAGCACGCAGCAATGGCCGATAGTCGAGCACATTCAGTGGATAACGCATCGTCGTGTGCACAGCGGCATTGATACGTGATTGGCCGATATATCCTGGCACGTGCTGGGCACTCGCGAACAAGTAGCTGCGGGCGCATTGGTGTTCGGCAAGGTCACGCTCACCGCTCGTGTCGACGTGCGCGAGCGTGGCATCGCCGCGCCAGTACTCCGCCGCGCTATTGGTGGAGATGATTTTTGGTATCACGCCAGGCGCTGCCAAACGATCGAGCAAACCAGCGCTTTGTGCGCTCAGCGGATCGGTGGTCAATACATCCGCATAGGGAAATGCATGCCCCCACAAGGGTGTGGTTTGGTTCGAAGGTTGCGCAAAGCGATGATTGAATGAACCACGCCGCGCGCCAGCGACGTGCGGTGCGATGCCCTCATAGGCCATTGTGCCATCTTCACACAGGTTCAAGCCGAAGTGCATAAAATCGCGGAGCATGCGCCCGGTCTGTGACACTCCCCAGGCGATCAGCGCGCTGAACTCGCCAGCAGTGGGGTTATCACTACCCGCATTGCGTAAAAACGGTGCGACGTCGCGCAATGCCAGCAGGCCAAGGCCTGCAACCGGTGCATAGTCCGTTTCATATACAATCTGATAAATCCGGCCAGGATCAAAACCGCCTTCAAGGTGCACATGTTCCGCGCTCGATTCAAGCACGCCAACGTCGTTGCAACGCGCAAATCTCCAGCGATTTCGCGCTACGACGGTGTCCTCTCCGTCCTCGAATTCGCGTACGTAAAGCACGGCCTCAGGCTGTTCTCCGGCGGCCGCCGGCATTGGTCGGTGGGTGCGATCCGCGAGCAGCCAAGTGCTTACCCGTTCGCCCGGTCGAATCTCCACCATGGTTTGGCCGCGCACAGCAAGGCCATCAAGCATCGCGCGCGGCGCGCTCAAGCCCATCAGTGCATCGCTGCGATTAACGTCCCATTGCCAGCCAATAGACGCCACGGTAAAGCCGCGTTCGAACAGAAATCCATCACCGGGATGCGAGTGTCGCGCCACTGGTGCATTAGCGGGTGCGCGATTGAGCATAGCAACGGCTCGACGCCTACCGCGGTTGGGCAATTCGACGATCGCGCGGCCGTTGCCCTTGCTGCCATCGACCGGCATCACAATCGACAAATCCGCTTCAAATTCCACAAGGCCTTCGGCATTAGGCGGCGCCAAGGCAAGGTCGACGATGCCTTGGTTCACGGCATGCGCCGGATCAACGGCAAAATGCGCAATGCCGTCGACTTGTTCATAGGCACCGGTCGCGCCAAAGGTACGTCCACCAGCATACGGTTCACGTTGGTTGGTTTCAAATCGTAGCAAGGCCATGTCAATCGCTTCCATAAGTAACTGTCGATGCCGTCCGTGCAGCGCCTAGCTCAAACGTCAAAATCCGGCCCGAATGGCATCGGCCCGAGGCATGAGAATTGTCGATTTTAGATCTTTTCAATCTGACTGATTTTGTCTGACAAGGCCAGTCAGATTGCAAGGTGATTATTGGAGTCTAAACGGGACAATGGTGACTTTTAGCCGGTCGTCTGCCCGAATACGCATCCATGCAAAGTCTTGTCTTGCAACCCTCCACGCCGACTTGGCATGATATCGGGAGATGTTGTCAAAAGAGATATATAGCCGAACATGATTTGAAGCCGTTTTGGATAAGCGATTTTCACAATTTTATGTGTGAATTCGATTATTCCTCAAGCTATTTGAGCAGATTCATTGCCGCTAAATTGGACCTCTCCATGACTGCAATTGTGTCGGGCTAGCTAGGCGCATGTGAAACCCAATTCATCGTCTTCACTTCCATTCTCACTATTCTCTTAAAATTGGAATCATCATGGGAAACTCTATAAAGAAACTGCTTATCGCAAATCGCGGCGAAATCGCGGTCCGCATTGCCCGCACCGCCGCCGATATGGGCATCACGACATGGGCAATATACCCGGAAGACGACGCCCAATCTCTGCATACCCGTATGACGGATTCGGCCGTAGCAATAGCGGGTATCGGCGCCGCCACCTATCTGGATAGCACCGCAATCATTAACGCCGCGCGCGAAGTCGGGTGCGACGCCATTCATCCTGGTTACGGGTTTTTGAGCGAGAACGCGGCGTTCGCATCGTCGTGCCATGACGCGGGGCTTACGTTCGTGGGGCCAAGGCCGGAGACTCTGGCCTTGTTTGGCGACAAGGCGAAAGCCCGCGCTTTCGCCACCCAACACAATGTGCCCGTTGTTCCCGGCACATCTGGCGCGACGACATACGATGAAGCGCACGTATTCATGAGTTCGCTAGGTCGCAACGCCGCAGTGATGGTGAAGGCGATCGCGGGCGGCGGCGGGCGCGGCATGCGGCCAGTTACTAATTCCGAGCAACTTGCCGATGCGATGGAACGATGCAGTTCCGAAGCTCTGCAATCCTTCGGCAATAGTGACGTGTATGTCGAACAACTATTCTCCCGCGTCCGCCACATTGAAGTGCAAATCATCGGTGACGGCACAGGCGCGGTTACTCATCTATGGGAACGCGAATGCAGCCTTCAACGCGAGCGCCAGAAAATACTAGAAATGGCGCCGGCACCGTTCCTGCGTCCAGCCATCAGAGCCCGCCTGCTGCAGGCGGCGACGAACCTTGCGGTGGCGAGTCAATATCTAAACGCCGGAACGTTTGAGTTTCTGGTGGACGCGGCGGACGATTCCGATGACGCTGCGATCGCCTTTATAGAAGCCAATGTGCGGCTGCAGGTCGAACACACCGTGACCGAGGAAATCACCGGTGTCGATTTGGTTCAAGCCCAGCTGGAAATCGCCGCGGGCAGGCACCTTGCGGATTTACAACTAGGCCAGCAGGACATAGCGCCGCCAGCGGGACTGGCCATTCAGGCGAGAGTGAATTTGGAAACGATGCAGCCAGATGGTTCGGTGCGCTCCGGCGGCGGAACGATCAATGTTTACGAACCGCCATCTGGACGCGGCGTGAGAGTCGACGGCTATGGATACGCCGGCTACAGCACCAACCCGCGCTACGATTCACTCCTCGCGAAAGTCATCGTCCATGCGGCTACGAATAGCTTTGCCGACGCGGCGGCGAAGGCCGAAAGGGCGCTGTCGGAATTCCGCGTGTCCGGCGCGCCGTCGAACATTACGTTTCTTCGGGCATTGCTGAAGGACCCGGCGATACTAGCGGGCGGCATGCACACGCGTTACATCGACGAGAATGTCAGCGCGCTGATCGACGCCGAGCCTGAAACCGGAAGATACTTCGAACCCCCATCCGCGATCGCGCAACGCCGCCCAGGCGTGAAGCTGGAAACAACCGATCCGTTGGCCGTGGTTCAATATGGACAGGAAACTAAATCGGCTACGATTGATGCCGACATGGCGGACGACGCGACCGGACCAGAGGGCGCGATACCGCTGCGCGCGCCAATGCAGGGCACAATCGTATCCTTGAGCGTCGAGCTTAACGCAACCGTTCTGGTCGGGCAGGAAGTACTCGTGCTGGAAGCCATGAAAATGCAACACTCGGTGACCAGCGCCGTGTCCGGCGTCGTGCGGGCGTTCACGGTCGCAGCCAACGATACGGTCTTCGAAGATCACGCGTTGGCGTTCATCGAGGAACGCGCAGATTTGGAAGGCGAATCCAGTCAAGAAGAAAAGATCGATCCTAACTATATTCGCCCAGACCTCAAAGACGTGCTGGATCGCCGCGCTCGGGCTTTCGACGACGCTCGGCCCAAGGCGGTAGAGAAACGGCGCGCCAGCGGTCAGAGAACTGCGCGTGAAAACATCGACGATATGTGCGACGCCGACACCTTCGTGGAATATGGTTCACTTGTCTTGTCTGGCCGGCGACGTGCCATGCCCATGGAACAATTAATCGACGAATCGCCAGCGGACGGATTGATCATGGGCCTTGCCCAGATCAACGGCGACCTATTTCCGGAGGACAAGAGCCGTGCCGTCGTTGTTTCCTATGACTACACCGTGATGGCCGGCACTCAAGGACACATGGGCCACCACAAACAAGATCGCATTTTCGAAATGGCGGAAAAATGGCGGCTGCCCGTCACCATATTCTGCGAGGGCGGCGGCGGTCGAGGCAGCGATACGGACAATCTCGTCAATTTCAGCGACACCTTTTATCGGTTACCGAGATTGTCCGGACTGGTGCCGCTTATCGGAATTGCATCGGGCCGGTGTTTTGCGGGAAACGCGGTGTTGCTTGGATGTTGCGACATAATAATCGCGACCGAAAACACCACCATCGGCATGGCCGGTCCTGCGATGATCGAAGGCGGCGGACTGGGCGTCTACCGACCCGAAGAAGTCGGGCCGATGTCGGTGCAGGTGCCGAATGGTGTCGTTGATATCCTGGTTGAGGACGAAGCCGAGGCCGTCAGTGTCGCGCGCCAATACATGTCT
>JAPKDL010000045.1 GCA_028822585.1 Alphaproteobacteria bacterium
TGAACGCGACATGCTGCAATCCAACCGCATCCTTGTCCGGTCCCATAGCATCCTCGTTAACCGCAGAGATGGCAAAATCATGGTGATTGGCAAGGCTAAAAATATGTCATCTGGTATTTATCAAGCCGTGCGACAATTGGCAGACCAAGAATTTCATTGTAAAATGTTTTCGACCGCGCACGATTGCCAACCTTCAACACGACATGACCAAGAGACTGAACTTTCATCGAATTGTCCCCTCGCAATAAAGCGTTACTGCGTCATGGTCTTTTGACATTTTAACACCCACACATCGTAAACAGGATGTTCCAATGCCGACAAGGCCGGACTGGAGGCGAACATCCAGCCATGAAATAGATCAAGGGCGTTTTCGCCCGGACGAACTTCGCTGATATCGAGAAACGCCGTCGACTCCGGTGGTTCCTCGGGCGGCGTTCGGTCACACGCCCGAACCGTGATGCGAAGCGCGCCAAACCCCACGGTCACGCCAATCGGCGCTTCAAACCGCGTCACCCGCGCCGTCACTTTGTCCAAACCTTGCATTATGACAGTATCCCCGGGAAACCCGGACGCGATGCGCGCGACCCCTGCGCACATTGTCATAACAGAAATCACTATAAGAAACCGCGCGGCGCGATGCTTCATAATTAAAACCAATATGTGCTGGCACCTGATCAAAATAATATGATGGTGACCTGATTCGCGAAAAACTTGGGAAACAAGCGTTTCGATCAAACCACCAGAACAGCGACTATTGTGAAACTTTAACGCCTTGCCTTGCCCTCGTCGGCGACCAGGAAAATCACTTTCCCAAGCATTTCCTCCAGCGACACCACGTCCTTAGTCTTTTGCACAACACCGCCGTCGCCCAGTTTGATGGGGCTATTCCCTGGCTCCAAGCGCACATATTTCCCGCCCAGCAACCCGTCGCTTGAAATGACCGCCATCGTATCTTCAGGGAGTTGGATGTTCGACTGGATCACCATCTTCACTACCGCCTGATAGGCTTCCTGATCGATTTCCATATGCGTCACCGACCCGATCCGGACACCTCCGATTCGCGCGTCGCTTCCGGAAATCAAGCCATCAACGGCGTTAAACCGGGCCGTCACCGTGTACCCGTGAACCGGTTGTATGTCGCTACTGGTGTAAGCGAACACGAAGAATACAACGGCGACCAACAGGACGACGCCCCCCAGTATCGTTTCGATCACGCTACGTTTCATGGCCGACCTTTTCCGTCGATTGATACAAATTTGTACAAAGCACTACTGATTTGCGCTCTTTTTTAACCGCTTCGCTTCGGCACGCAACACGATTTTCTCCAGTACAGATTCGACCAACACCGCGTCTTGTACATAGGTGAAGACATCTCCAGGCTGAAGAGTATCCATATCGCCGCCAGGATCTAATTTGATGAATTTACCGCCCATTAATCCATCACTCACGATCATGGCGACGGTGTCGTTGGGCAACTTTATACCTTCTTGAATAAGAAACGTCAGAATCGCCTGCTGGCCTTCCGCGTCGAATTTCTGCTGCGTGACCTGGCCGACCTGAATACCCGCCAACAACACCTTGGCACCAACGGATATGCCATTCACACGGTTATAATACGCGGTTAATTCAAACCCCTGCGTCTGTTTTGTCCTGACATCGCCCGTGAAAAACACAGCCAAAAGCACCGGCACAATTACAAAAACCGCTGCGCCTATCCAAATGTGTTGGGTTTCGCGATCCACAGTTCGGACCTCTTACTCAGGCGTCCAAGCGTCATAATCGCCGGTCGCCTTCGCTCGTTGACCTCCCGCCAGTGTATGACCTGAAGGCCTATACGCCTGCGCTGTCCCAGTCTGATTCGCGACATGCTCTTTCTGCCAGTCTCGGTGGGGCCTGCCTGCGTTTTCCGGCACAGCATCAATCGTGTAATGAAGCCACGCATGCCATTCCGGCGGCACACGGCTAGCTTCGTCCTCTCCATTATACACGACCCAGCGTTTGCGCCGTCGTCCGGCAGGCGGTGCCTTGCGTTCGTGATAATATTTGTTGCCCAAATGGTCATTGCCCACCAGTTCGCCTTTGAACAAAGTAATGGCTCGGGTAATCGCTGTGGTCATACCGCCACCGCTCCTCAAAACTTCAACAACGTCGCCAATAATATGACATTCCCCGGGCTCTTCGTCCAGCAGTGAAGCATTTCTATCAGGCGCTGCCTTGTGCATTAGAATTATTACAAAATACAATATTTATGGGCAGCATCTCAAACAATCACAAAATCCATTGCAATACTCAATAATTTGTGTCCAAATGTTTTATTGCCTCTAGATGTTGTGTTTTCGTCCCTAGAATGTGTAAATTAAAAAAAGATACTAGGTAGAGACCGATGAAATACTGAGGTGGTTATTGAGGGAAAGTTTGGCGTGCGCCGCACTGGGGAGTGACGTCGCATCAAACTGTAAAAAAATTTGAACAATAGGTGGTCGAGGAGACCTTAGTTTATGCGAATCGCGCGCCGTTTCACCGTCGAAGGTGACTCACCTTATGCTGATATAGAATTCCGACAAGCCGCAAGCGAAATCCGAAATCCGGATGGCTCTATCGTTTTCAAACTCGACGGCGTGGAAGCGCCGACGACCTGGAGCCAGGTCGCGTGTGACGTCTTGGCGCAAAAATATTTCCGCAAAGCCGGCGTCCCAGCGAAATTGAAAAAAATCATGGAGCCCTTGGTGCCTGACTGGCTATGCCGACAGGAAGCGGACAAACGCGCGCTGGAAGAGCTTCCCGAAGAAGACCGGTATTTGGGAGAGACCAGTTGCAAGCAGGTCTTCAAGAGGCTGGCGGGCACCTGGACTTACTGGGGTTGGAAAGGTGGACATTTCGACGCTGAATCCGACGCCCACGCGTATTATGACGAAATGCGCTACATGCTGGCGAAACAAATGGCCGCGCCGAATTCACCTCAATGGTTCAACACCGGCCTCCATTGGGCCTATGGCATTGATGGCCCGGCACAAGGGCATTTTTACGTTGATTATCAGACCGGCGAACTGACGCGTTCAAAGTCCGCCTATGAACATCCGCAACCCCACGCCTGTTTTATTCAATCGGTCGAGGATGATTTGGTCAACGAAGGCGGCATCATGGATCTTTGGGTCCGCGAAGCGCGATTGTTCAAATACGGTTCGGGAACCGGCAGCAATTTCTCTAATATTCGCGGTGCAGGAGAATCCCTGTCCGGTGGCGGCCAATCATCCGGGTTGATGAGCTTTTTGAAAATAGGTGACCGTGCGGCGGGCGCCATTAAGTCTGGCGGCACCACCCGGCGCGCTGCGAAGATGGTCATTGTCGATATTGATCATCCCGATATTGAAGAATACATCAGCTGGAAAACAACCGAAGAAGAAAAAGTCGCGTCCCTGGTTACTGGTAGCAAAATCAACCAATTGCATTTAAACGCCGTAATGTCCGCCTGCCATGAAGCGGCGCTGGACGATGCAAAGGACGCCGACGCCAAATTCGACCCCAAACAAAACAACGTCTTGAAAAAAGCGATCCTCGCTGCGCGCAAATTCATGGTGTCGGAAAATTATATCCAACGCGCCATCCAGTTTTCGCGCCAGGGCTTCACATCCATCGACTTCAAGACATACGACACCGACTGGGATTCAGACGCCTATCTGACCGTGTCAGGCCAAAATTCCAATAACACCGTGCGCGTCACGAACGAATTTATCGAGTGTCTGGAGAACGACGGCGACTGGAACCTTATCAATCGTAAAGATGGAACGGTTGCGAAAACATTGCCTGCCCGCGCGTTGTGGGAAAACATCGCGCAAGCGGCCTGGGCGTCTGCCGACCCCGGACTACAATACGACACAACGATCAATGACTGGCATACCTGCCCGGAATCTGGGCGGATCAACGCCTCCAATCCATGCTCAGAATACATGTTCCTGGATGACACGGCGTGTAATCTGGCGTCTTTAAACTTGAAGGCGTTCCAAACACCCGACCTCAAAGTCGAAGGCCCTATTCAATTCGACGTAGAATGTTTTGAACACGCGGTTCGCTTATGGACGATTACCTTGGAAATTGCGGTTCTCATGGCGCAATTTCCATCCAAGGAAATCGCCGAACGTTCGTTCAGATACAGAACGTTAGGGCTGGGTTATGCAAATATTGGCGGTTTGCTGATGGCGTCTGGCCTGCCTTACGACAGTGACGAGGGTCGCGCGACCTGTGCGGCGATTACCGCGCTCATGACCGGAATTGCCTATGAAACTTCAGCGGACATGGCGGAGGAATTGGGCCCCTTCCCTGGATACTGCGACAACGCCAGCTCCATGCTTCGGGTTATCAGAAATCATCGACGTGCCGCACATGCGGAAATTTCCGGCTATGAAGGTCTGTCGATTAATCCTGTCCCCTTGGACCACGCCCATTGTCCGCAAGCATCGATATACCAAGCCGCAACCAACGCATGGGATCGCGCCTTAACGAAAGGAGAGGCACACGGGTATCGCAATGCGCAAACCTCTGTAATCGCACCAACGGGTACGATTGGGTTGGTCATGGATTGCGACACGACCGGCGTTGAGCCAGATTTTGCTTTGGTGAAGTTCAAGAAACTTGCTGGTGGCGGTTACTTTAAAATTATCAATCGGACCGCGCCGGATGCCCTGCAGAAACTGGGCTACTCAGACGCGGAAGTCGATGAAATTGTGTCCTATGCAGTCGGTCATGGGTCGTTGAAAGGCGCACCGATTATCAACCATGAAACCCTGGCCGCTAAAGGATTTACACAAGATATTTTAGAAAAGATAGAGACGGCGTTGGCCAGCGCCTTCGACATCAAATTCGTATTCAACAAATGGACATTGAGCGAATCGTTCTGCATCGATCATCTGAAATTTTCACCGCAACAACTGGATGATTTAAGCTTCGATATTTTGCTAGCGCTTGGGTTCAGCACAGAACAAATCGACGCTGCAAATACTTATTGCTGTGGTGCCATGACGCTTGAGGGCGCGCCTTATTTAAAGAACGAACATCTCGCGGTATTCGATTGCGCCAACCCTTGCGGACGTTTGGGCAAGCGGAGCCTTGGTATGGAAAGCCACATTCGCATGTTGGCCGCAGCACAACCGTTTATTACTGGCGCTATTTCAAAAACGATCAATATGCCGAACAACGCGACAGTGGAGGACTGTAAAACCGCATACATGCTGTCCTGGAAATTAGGCCTAAAAGCCAACGCCCTTTATCGCGACGGCTCCAAACTCAGCCAACCGCTTTCCGCATCTATTCTTGATGACGACGACGCACTCACGGAAACCATCGTTGAAACGCCTCACGCAGCAATCCCAGCGGTATCGGAAAAAATTGTTGAGAAAATCGTGGAGCGGCTCGCGCGACGCCGCCTTCCTCACCGACGCAAAGGGTACACGCAAAAGGCAATTGTTGGTGGGCACAAAGTGTATTTGCGTACGGGAGAGTACGAAGACGGGAGTTTGGGCGAAATCTTTATTGATATGCATAAAGAAGGCGCCGCGTTCCGATCCTTGATGAACAACTTCGCCATTGCGATTTCGATAGGGCTACAATACGGCGTCCCGCTGGAAGAGTATGTCGACGCGTTCACCTTCACCCGCTTTGAACCCTCCGGCATGGTCGAAGGAAACGATATGATTAAAATGTCGACGTCAGTGCTTGATTATATCTTCCGTGAAGTCGCGATCAGCTACCTCGCACGTGAAGACCTGTCACATGTCCAACCGAGCGATATATTACCCGACAGCCTGGGTGGCGGCGAACATGAAGGCGCCTTGTCGAATGACACCGCAGAGACGATTGCAGCCATCCAACGCATCACCAGCACCGGCTTTATTCGCTCTACCAAATTTGTGGCACCAAATATTCTGGCGAACACATCTGCTCTTTCCACCGACACAACCAGCAGCGGCGCGCAATTGACAGCGACAGCCACAGTTCAAACCGCCGTTTCCGTTAGTGAAACCGTCGCCATGGCCGTTGATGACAAATTGACTCAGGTGCGCCAGGCAAAAGCTCAGGGCTATGAAGGCGACGCCTGTGACGAATGTGGAAATTTCACATTGGTTCGGAATGGCACTTGTATGAAATGTGTTACCTGCGGCGCGACGAGCGGTTGTTCGTAATCGCGCTTGACGAGCTCCCTGTGAACTGGGGTTTGGCGAAACGCCAACCCCATTTTTTTTTGCCGTCACCTAAAACTGTCACGCTGACCGCGGCATTTTGAAAGCAACACCTCTATTCGCTAGTAGTGCAAGCCATGGCCGCAGCGTCAATAGGCCATCAGGAAATTTCCAGACGTCTGGAAATGCTTCTGAACACCCCCCTGCCGCCCGGCAAACGCATTGAATGTATTTCGTAGAAAAGACGAGGTAAAGAAACAATGAGACTGTTAATCGTCGGAAGCCTCGAAGGACATATAAGCACGGCAGGCCAAATTGCGATTTCCAGAGGTACCAAAGCCGCCTGTGCGGATTCGATCGACGAGGCGCTTGAAACGGTCAGGTCCGGACAAGGCGCTGAACTTCTTTTCGTCGATATTAAATTAAATATTGGCGACCTCGTGACCCGGCTTGCCGCAGAACGTATCAGCATTCCCGTCGTGTCTTGTGGCATTGGGACAAACGCTGACGCCGCCGTTGAAGCGATCCAGCAAGGCGCCAAAGAATACATCCCACTACCGCCAGATCCCGAATTAATCGCCGCCGTATTAGAATCCGTCGCGGCAGAAAAGCACACCATGATCCATCGCGATCCAGCAATTACAAATATTTTGAATTTTGCAGATCAAATCGCATCATCAAACACGTTAGTGCTCATTACCGGGGAATCTGGTACAGGTAAGGAATTGATGGCGCGTTACGTCCACAATAAAAGTAAGCGCGCGACACAAAAATTTACCGCCGTGAACTGCGCCGAAATCTCGGAAACTTTTCTGGAATCTGAATTATTCGGCCATGAAAAAGGTGCTTTTTCCGGTGCAGTTGCCCGCCGCATTGGTCGGTTAGAAGAAGCCCACGGCGGCACATTATTACTCGACGAAATCAGCGAAATGCACCCCAGACTACAAGCTAAAGTATTGCACGCAGTGCAGGAACTTGAAATCAAGCGGGTTGGTGGGATAACTCCAATTAAAGTAGATGTGCGATTATTGGCCACCTCCAACAGAAATCTGGAAGAGGCCGTCAATAACGGTGATTTTCTAGAAAATTTGTTCTTTCGCCTGAATGTCGTGAATCTTCGTCTTCCGGCATTGCGGGAGCGCCCATTAGATATACCGGTACTCGCGGAACATTTTGTCGACAAATATTCAATTTCCAATGACAAAACCGATCTAAAAATTTCCGCCGACGCCATGGGAATGTTATGTCAGCACGCGTGGCGAGGAAATGTCCGTGAACTTGAGAACACAATGCATCGCGCTGTTCTTCTTGCGCAAGGCGGCGAAATTACCGCTGAAACAATTGCATTGAACAATACAGAATCAATTAGAGCAAGTATATCGGTCGCACCGATAGCCGCTGTTTCGCCAGCGGACGCAGCAGTCAGTTTTGTCGCAAGAACGGTGGCTGAAGCTGAACGCGACTTGATCATCGACACCCTGCAACACTGCTTGGGAAATCGAACCCATGCAGCCAATATACTCGGCATATCAATTCGTACGCTACGAAATAAATTAAAACTCTACAGTGAAGGCGGCATACCTGTGCCCATGCCCAGAGAATCAGAAACTCCAACACAATATTGAATGCCCCCTAATGGATTCACATCTTCAATGGAGTAGCCTGCTGCGATGACCTATGCCACACCAGATAATGCATCCGGTGACGCCACGCAGGCCAACCTCGCATTATTAGTGAGCTCGGCAACCCGACCGTATGTCCGGTCGGCAATTGAGCGTTTCGCCCTATCACTGTCGTCTTGTCACAAAATGGAATTCATCCTAAAGCCCGTATCAAAACCGTTGCTCAGAACTAGTGGGTAAGTTTCAATGCGGCTGAAAACCTACCAAGCATCGACCATCCAAGAGGCCATGCAGCTGATCCGTGAGCAGTTGGGGCCAGACGCGATCATCGTCGCCACCCATGATGATGCCGCCGGACGTGGCGTTCGGGTGACCGCAGCGATAGAAGAATCAGACACCGGAGTCGAAGCGATGTCCCTGGGCGTTATGGACTCTGTCTACGAAGCGCTGAAACGCCATGAAACAGCCCCGGAACTATTGGAAAAACTGGTCAATATCGCCTCGAAACTCAACGAAACGGACCCTGTCCTAAGTCTTGCGGCGGCGCTCAACGACACCTTTAAATTTGCGCCTCTGCCAAACCACGCCCCCTCCGCACCGCTTGTCTTCATCGGCCCGCCAGGTGTTGGTAAAACCGTATGCGTCGCTAAATTGGCAGCGCGCGCCCGACTGGCGGGACACGAAGCACATTTGATTTCAACCGACACCATTCGCGCGGGCGCGCTAGACCAACTTAATGTTTACGCGGACCGTTTAGGATTAACGCTCGCGACGACAGCACAAGGCGACTCTCTGGACAAGCTCGTTCAAGCCGCACCCAGCGACACGTTGGTTCTTATCGACACGCCCGCCGTCAATCCATACGATCCCGACGGCATCAACGCGCTCATTCGCCAAATCAACATCATTGAGTGTGAAACAATTCTGGTCATGAACGCAGGCTACAACTCTTCAGAAGGTATCGACATCGCACGTGGCTTACAAAAACTTAAGCCCGCGCGGCTTTTCGTTACCGGTTTGGACTTCGTCCGACGTCTGGGGGGCGTGCTGGCGCTTTCCAATACATGCGATTTACCCTTTTGCGATGTCAGCCGGTCACCGGCCATCGCCGACGGGCTGCATCCAGTCAATCCCGTGTCGTTAGCTCGGCTACTTATGCCGCAAACCGATCAAAATAATTCACGTGGCGACAGGGCCGAATCAACAAGGACCGTTTAAAAGGCGTTAAATCCCAAAGACGCGCCAAATACAAAAATCGGGCAAAAGGTCATCACCGTGTTGTCTGGTAAGGGCGACGTCGGAAAAGCCTGGTTTTCCATTACATATCCCACGCGTTGAGCCGAATGGATCGCAGAAGTGGTTCGGTTTGCTTGAACAATCTGGATCCGGTTTTATAAGTAGATTCTGACCCTTGTTAAGCTGCCACCGGGAGTGGTGGTGACCACTTGAAGTAAGCCTGATCGGGTGTCTGGCGATCAAGCGACGAATGCGGGCGTTCGGCATTGTAGAAGATCAAATATTTTCCGATAGCTGCCCGAGCTTCGGGCACGTCGCGGTAGGCGTGCAGATAAACCCCTTCATATTTGATTGTTCGTCACAGCCTTTCCACCGAGATATTCGTCCCGCCAAGCACTCCTGACGTCCATGGAGCTGGCGACTTAGGCATCCTTCAGCACCTGGGTGAAGGCAATAGAAGTAAACTGTGAGCCCTGACCGGTGTTAAAAATATCCGGTTCGCCATCTCGGGCAAGCGCTTCTTCAACGGATTTAATGAAAAAATCCGCTTCCAGCGTGATCGACAAACGCCCGGAATGCACCTGGCGTGTGAACCAGTCGATGACAGCGGCCAGAGACACAAAGCCACGTGCCGTGGGAATGTCCGTTATTTCCATCGCCCCGAACTCGTTTAAGCGCGTCGCTTTGACGTCTTTCAAGACAGCAACGCTGCATTCGATTTCCCCACCAATCGTCTTCACCCAATGTTCGTGTATACGCAAGAATCAGGTCGGCGTGTTCTGGAGGTTTTTTTCGCCATTGCGGTCAAGCCATCATGAATGGACGAATAACCATCCAATACCAGAATCGCATCCCGATGGAACACGTCGTTCATGAAACGGTCGAGTTCGTCTTTGTCGGCAATGAGGTCGCGGTAAAGATAGCCGGGACTACAATCCACTAAAACGCCACCCACGTCGAACGCGACCGCTTTGATTGGACTCTAGTATAAGCGTAAACCCAGCGCGATTTAAGACAGCAACCCACGCAGCTGCTGTACCGCATTGGTGGGCGGCGACAGGACAGGCATTTTCACCGTTCCACTGACCGCTATATGAGCCCGGTCCATGGAGAAATGCGCAAATATAATTGCAGCACAAGGGCCGACCCGACCCGCGGCTTCCGCCAACAATCGATCATGCGCGGCGCCATCACCGTTGTTCAATGCATCTCGCGCAGCGGAAACGCCGACGCTGCGGAGGTTCACCGTCACGCCACGTGCGGCGCGCTGGGCTTCGAATTCTTCCTCCATTGACTCCATGGACGGCGGAAACGTCGCCAGCATTACCAGGTCGCCGCCCTTTTCCACCGCAATATCCAGCGCCGCTTCAAACATCGCCTCGTTTGGTTTCAAGGTCGGTTCGGACCGCGCCGCCGCCGCCGCGTCAATGGCCTCACCAAACGCTGAACAGGTGTAGAGGATGCCATCGACGCCACGTGCCGACGCATATTCCGCCAACCCAACGATCCGCGCCGTCAACCCATCGGTCAGTTCACCCGCAATGCGGCGGTCGTCGGATAGTGAACTGTCCAACAAATGCATCATTTCAGCTTCCGGCCAGTCACGCGCAAAGGCACTAATCACCGGCGCCATCGCCAACGTCGTGGCGTGGATTAGCGCAATTCGAGGCCCGGTCATGTCATCCCCGCCGAATGTGGTAGCCACAACGTGATGCCAGGGAAGAGTGTTAGTATCGCCACCAACACTAGCGTGGCGAGAAAGAACGGCAACACGCCCTTGAAGATAACGTTGAGCGGCACGTCCGGCGCGACCTTAGCCATGACGAACACGTTGATGCCGACTGGCGGCGTTATCAACGCCAACTCGGACATAATCACCGTGTAGACGCCAAACCAGACAGGATCATAGCCCAGTTGCAGAATGATCGGAAACGTGAACGGGATGGTCAGGATCAACATGCCCCAGATATCCAACACCATACCCAACGCGATGAACAACAGGCTGAACAATAATATGACGCCGAGAGCGGATAATTCCAGCGCCATGATCCAATCGATCATGCCGGAGGTCAGTCCTGTCAACACCACGAACTTGCCCATCATATGGCCACCGATGATAATGACGAAAATCATCCCCGTCAGATGCATGGTTTCGCGCAACGTCATGCCCAAAACCTTCCACGACATCCGCCCCATGACCAAGGCGATTCCAAACAGGCTGAAGACGCCGAATGCGGCGGCTTCCGTCGGCGTGAACACGCCCAGATAAATGCCGCCAATAACGACCATGAATGTTGTCAAAACTGGCAACAGCTTCACCAGGGAGCTGAATTTTTCACCTATGGAGAATTTTTCGCCGACCGGTCCCAATTTAGGGTTGCGTTTGCACCGAACATAAATGGTGCTGGAGTACGCCAGAGTCATCAGGATGCCCGGAACAATCCCGGCGAGGAACAACGCGCCAATCGATGTTTCCGTCCATATGCCGTAAACGACCAGGACGATGCTGGGCGGGATGAGAATTCCCAACGTGCCCGCCGACGCAATGGAGCCTGCCGCCAGACTGTCGTCATAGCCATATCGACGCATGGCGGGCATGCACATAGGGCCCATGGTCGCGACCGCAGTGACGCTACCGCCCGAAATTGAGCCGAACCCGGCGCACGCCACGACCGATGTTATCGCCAGGCCCCCCGGCAACCGCCCGAGCCATTTGTAAACACAATCGTACAAATCCTTTGCGATATCCGTTCGATACACAATTTGCCCCATCAACATATACAGCGGGATCGCAATCAGAATGAAATTCGATCCTTGTTCCCCAAATGTCAGGGATAACTGAGTTTCCGCATGCACGGGGCCGCCAACAATAAACAATCCTCCTGCCGCGACAGCCAACATAGCGAACGCAATCGGCACCCCGATCACGATCAAGAGCATCATGACGGCAAAACCTAGAAGGCCTACGAGTTCTGGAGCAATTTCCATTATTGATTCTCCACCTCTCCGGGCTCTACTCCGGAGATAATGAGGAGGAGGCGTTCAATGGCCCGAATCAAAAACAAAATTCCCATCAGAACGCTTGTCGTTAGAATGGCGAAGCTGTGCACCCACACAGGCAGTTCGAGGAATTCGGTCACGCGATTAAATCCATAATCGAACCAAAATTCATCCCACTCGTGCCGCCCCAATAAATAAAATATCCAAAACCCAACGGCAAAATACGCCAGCGAGAATATGCCGCGCCAACGATCGGTCATCAAGTTAGTGACCAAATCCATTCGAACATGGCCATCAACACGAGTGCATTCCGGCAAGGCGAACAGGAACACCAGCAGCAGACTCCATTCGCTGAATTCCAGCGTCCAGATAAAAGGTGAATTAAATACGTACCGAAGCACGACGTCGATCATGACCAAAATGGTGATCGCGGGCAAAACAAGCCAACCGCCAATCATGTCGAGTGCGGTTGCTACCCACATAAAGTATTTATCCAAAGCCTTCATGGCCACCCAATTCCCCATAACGACGAAATGTAAAAAATAATCCGGCGCACAGAGTTAATCAGGTTCGCTGCGCGCCGGAAATATTCACTTTAACAATGGCCGGGATCAGTCAAGAATGCCTTGTAACGGCTGATCGATCGACGCTTGCATAATCGCATTTGGCGTCATCGCGTGATATTTTTTGGAAAGCTCCCGGATTTCAGCAATAAATTGCTTACCCGGCAGGCCTTTTTTCTCCATATCCACGACCCACTGTTGCGTCACAGGTTCGACTGCGGCGCGCCAACGAGCCATTTCTTTTGGCGGCAGTTCGATCAATTTCTTGATGGCGCCCGAGGACGTCATTTTGGTAATCGCCTTCGCGGCGTTAATTTCATAGAAACCCTGCGCTTCTATCTGCGCGTATTGCCGCGACCAGTTGTTGTAGACAACCTTCAAATCAGCTGACAACTTGTTGTAGAAGGAGCCCGACGTGCAATAAAAGACGGGGAAGAAGTTGAATCCGTTTCCCGTCCGGTAATCGGTGACTTCATGTACTTTGAAAATCGGGGCCACGGCGTCATTGATGTGATAAGCGTCAAGCGTGCCACGTTGCACTGCGGTATACGCGTCGGCGGCCGGCATCGAAATCGGCACCGCACCCAGCGCTGCGATAATTTTCGCGTGCGGTCCACCGCCAGCGCGAACTTTCAATCCTTTGACTTCTTCCAGCTTGTAAACAGGTTTCTTGGTGTACAGGTGATATGATGCGGTTTGCGACGCCCTTGCCAACTTAACGCCCGGAAAGCGTTCAAAGTTTTTTTTCAAATATTTCACATACAACGCTTCGGAAACAGCGGTCGCTTCATGCGTGTTGTTGAACAGGAATGGCAGCCCTAACCCGTGCAACAAATCATAATCCTTGGCGTTATACGCGGGGAAGCACGGTGCGTAATCCGTCAGCCCTGTGCGAATGGCTTTGCGGCCATCTTTGGCACCATGAATGGTCTTGGACCAAGTGTCATTAACCTTAATCTTGCCATTCGACATTTTTTCTAGAACTTTGAAGGCCTTAAGCCCGACTTTTGCCAGAGAGGACACCTTTGGAATATGATGCGATGTGGTCATCGTAATGACCGGGCCGGTATATGTGACTTTGGCGTTGCCGTAACTCTTGATATCGCCCGATAACCAGTCCTGGGCCAGCGACAAATTCTTCATAACTTCGGATTCGGTTTTACCAACTTCGCCCGCATGTCCGACAGATACGGTCATGCTGGCCGCGACAAACGCCGCACCTAATACACTCTTCCTAGACATTTAATTAACCCCCTGTTTTATACCTCGATTCACCCTAACGACGGCTTTACGCAACCGTCGGCAGTTTAGCCTAGGCCAGTGTGGCGATAGGACGCAAGCCCACTTCTTAAACGGGTTCGTTTAGAGGGGAACTTTTGAAATCAGGTTCTATCCGTTGGACTATTCAGCGGCGTCGTAATTAGTGCGCCAGGCACCCAATGCTGGTTTTTCAAGCCCCAGATGGTCCCGCAAGGTAGTCCCGGAATATTCCTTACGGTACAAGCCACGTTTCTGAAGTTCCGGGACCACAAATTGCACAAAGTCTTCAAAGGCACCTGGCTGATGAGTTGGGCCAATGACAAACCCATCGCACGCCGGCTCCTCAAACCATTGTTCCATGACATCAGCTACATCTTTTCCGTCACCCACCACCGTGTTTCCCTCGTTCAATAAGCCACGCCGCGTGATCGTCATAAAATCGCGCACTGTCGGGTTTTTGATTCCAGTCGACGTAACCCGGTCGCGCAGCGCCTGCATACCTTGAATCCCCTCAATTTCATCGTCGGTAAAAGGCTCGTCCATTTCCTTGGCAGCGAAATCAAAGTTCAGCGCTTCCGAGAGCAACAACAACTGATCCATATCGTTTGAAAGTTTTTCATACTCAGCGCGCTTATCCTCGGCTTCCGCTCGAGTTTCAGCGACAATAGGATACATCAAATTCGCAAGTTTCATGTCGTCCGGATTCCGCCCCACAGCCGCCGCAGCCGCCTTAAGAGAAGCATATTCCGCCTTGCCTGATTCAAAGTTTCGGAAGGCAACGAAAATTAATTCTCCCCAGCGCGCTGAAAATTTCTTACCACGCGCACTGGCTCCAGCCTGGATGATGACCGGATGACCTTGCGGCGTTCGCGGAACGGTGAAAGGTCCACGCGATTTCATGTACTTGCCTTTGTAATCAAGGCGATGAACTTTGTCGGGATGGGCGTATAAATTCCCTTCCTTATCTGCCACGATAGCGTCATCTTCCCAGGTATCCCAATGACCCAGGACGATTTCCATGAATTCGTCCGCTTGATCGTACCGCAAATCATGTGCGGTATGACTATCAAAGCCCATATTGCGCGCTTCATTGTCATTCACTGAGGTTACAACATTCCAAGCTGCCCGGCCCTTGGTCATCAAGTCGACTGTTTGGAATTGGCGTGCGACGTGGAACGGACTGAAGTAGCTAGTAGAGCACGTCGCAGCTAGGCCAAGATGCGTCGTCACCGCCGCCATGGTCATCATGCACGCCACTGGGTCCAGCTTGACGCACCGAATACCATTTTTAACGGTTTCCGCGTGGTCGCCAGCATACATATCGGGCATCGCCAGACGATCATCGAAAAACCCAATATCAAATTTTCCTCGCTCTAATACACGGGCTATATGCTGATAATATTCGGGTGAATATGTATCTGTACGAGCATCTGGATGACGCCACGACGAAGGCAATGTGGTGCAATTCTGCGCCTGTAGAAACGCCACTAACGACATTTGCCGCATTATTCCATAACTCCCCGCTTTATGAACACAACGCCACCACGATGAACCTAACGTGACGAAACGTAGCGAAAACTGATCTGTTTCATCAAAACATAATTAATTAACTATCAAAACATAATTCAGTGGAGTTCGTCATTGGTCTGGACAAAATTCTTACCAAAACCACTAAAACCGGAGCATGCTTGGCGGAACTTGCGAAAAAATGCCAAATTTGTCAGAGAGGTCATTGTAATTTGGATTTCCATAGTCCTTACTTAACTCACGGTACGAAAACCAATTCATTGGTGGCGCGGCCTCACGGTCGAGCCGCCACAATTTCTACATGATCACAACAATCTAAGGAGACTAGGGATGGGAACGGTCACGGGTGCCACATTAATGGCGCGAAACCTCAAACAACAGGGCGTTGAGTATATGTTCGGGATCGTTGGATTTCCCGTGCAGCCTATCGCTGCAGCCGCTCAGGAAGCCGGAATTCAGTATGTCGGCATGCGCAACGAACAATCCGCATCTTACGCCGCGCAGGCTGTCGGCTATATGACGGGACGCCCTGGCGCCTGTCTGACGGTTTCCGGTCCTGGCGTCATTCACGCCTTTGCAGGTCTCGCCAACGCACAACAAAATTTCTGGCCGATGATCCTTATCGGTGGTGCCTCTGCGATAAGCCAGAATGGCATGGGCGCTTTCCAGGAAGAACGTCAGGTCGCTCTCGCCGAACCATATTGCAAATACGCACATGCGGTCGAAGACGCCGCGCGCATCCCTTATTATGTGGAGCAAGCGGTCAGGTTTTCTATCTACGGTCGCCCAGGCCCGGTCTATCTGGATATGCCTGATGACATCATTCAACAGGAAGTCGACGAAGCCGATGTTATTCCAGCGGCAACGCTCCCAGAACCCCCGCGTATGATGGCGATGCCAGAAAGCATTGAAGCGGCGTTGGATGCGCTTGAATCAGCCGAACGACCTCTGGTCATTTGCGGCAAGGGCATGGCATGGTCACGTGCTGAAGACGAGGTCCGCGACTTTGTCGAACGGACCCAAGTGCCGTTCCTTGCCTCACCCATGGGTAAAGGGGTCATGGACGACAATCACCCGCTTTCAGTTGGTGCGGCACGTAGCCTCGCCCTGCAGCAGGCAGATGTTATCGTCCTGTTGGGCGCGCGATTGAATTGGATCATGCATTTTGGCATGCCGCCACGTTTCGGCAAGGAAGTGCGCATCATCCAGGTCGACATTTCTGCGGAATCGATGCACACGAACGTGCCCGCTGAAGTGGCTCTAGTTGGCGACGGCAGGGCGATTGTCGGACAGCTCAACAAGGCGTTGGAAGGCCGTCAGTGGTTCTGCCCTGACGACACACCATGGAAGAAAGCTATTGCGGCCAAGGGTGTTGAAAACGCCAAGATGATCCAACCTATGATCGAAGACGATTCAACGCCGACGAACTACTACCGCGCCTTGCGGGACATCAGCCCGTGGATTCCAGATGACGCCATCATTATCGGTGAAGGTGCCAACACAATGGATATCGGTCGGACGCAAATGCCAAATGCCAACCCACGCCACCGGCTTGACGCTGGTAGTTACGGGACCATGGGCATTGGCATGGGCTTCGTGGTCGCAGCGGCTGTCGTCAACCCGGACAAGGCCATCGTGTCAGTCTCCGGCGATTCAGCCATAGGGTTTTCCGGAATGGAAATGGAAACCTGCTGCCGGAACAAACTGCCGGTGAAAATCGTTGTGCTTAACAATGGCGGCATCGGCGGCGGTATCGACAAACTGCCGGACGACGTCAAGACGATCCCACCAGGGATTCTTACAGTCGGCGCGCGCTATGACCTCATGATGGAAGCATTTGGCGGCAAGGGCTTCCTCGTCAACGATCCTGCCGATTTGCAAGCGGCGCTGGACGCAGCCATGGCCTTTGATGGCCCGGCGTTGGTCAACGTCATCCTCGACCCGAAAGCCGGCCGGAAGCCGCAGGAACACGCCTGGCACACTGGTTAAGCCCTGCACGTTTCCAAGTATAGCGGAAAACGCCCCCCGATGGCATTGCGCCGCCGGGGGGCGGATTCGTTTTGTAATGCAATCGTCGGAGGATTCGATGAAGATCAGGAAACATGGCGTTTGGTTTTCGACCAATGGATTAGCGAAGACGAAACTCGCCGAACTGGCGCAGGGCGTGGAGCGCTTGAACTATGACGTCTTGTGGTATCCGGAATCCCTCTCGTATGAATCCCTTTCCCTCGGCGGCTTCCTGCTAGGGCAAACCGAGCGGCTGTGCGTGGGCAGCGGCATCGCCAATATTTACGCGCGCGATGCGCTTACCGCGATGTCCGGGCATAACACCCTGAATTGCCTGTATAACGACCGCTTCATCCTGGGGCTTGGCGTCTCTCACATACCTCTGGTCGAAACCCAACGGGGCCACAATTACGGCAAGCCGGTCGCCACCATGCGCGCCTATCTGGAAGCCATGGCGTCGGCGAATATCGCCATAACGCCGCCAGCCCGCAATATCGTCCTCGCCGCCTTGGGTCCCAATATGCTGGCGCTCTCGCGGGATCAAACCGAAGGCGCCCTGCCCTACTGCGTGACGCCGGAACACACGGCAATGGCAAAGGATATTCTGGGCGCTGATTCGTGGCTTTGCGTCGAACAGAAAATCTGTCTGACAACAGACAGCACCCAGGCGAAGGCAATCGCCGCGGAGGGTCTGGCACGTTACCTGGCCTTGCCGAATTACCGAAACAATTGGCTACGGCTAGGATTCACCGAAGAAGATCTTTCCGGACAAGGCAGCGACCGATTTCTGGACGCCATGGTCGCTTCCGGTAATGCCGACGCTATTCAGACACGGCTTAAAGCACATTTCGACGCCGGCGCTTCCCATGTCTGTATCCAACCCCTAAATCCCGATGGCTCGGCAACGCCGGACTGGAACGCGCTGGAGGCGTTGGCGCCTGGAAAGCGGTAATCTTGGTATGGTGTTTTCTAGGTTGACCTAATCAGGTATAATTCTGTGGAACAACAACTCAGAGTGACGCCATGCAACCCTATGCACAGTCTTCCCTGAACACCCAAACACCCTTCGACATCGAACCGCTTTCCAATTTAATGGGGGCCGCAATTACGGGCTTGGACCTTTCTCAACCCTTGAATCAAGCGACATGCGATACGATATACTGTGCCTTCCTACAGTACCAATTGCTGGCGTTCCGCGACCAAAACTTGACCATGGATCAACAGGTTATATTTTCGGAACAATTTGGCGAATTGGAGCGTCACACCTTGTCGAACCGCAACGCAGCCGGACATCCGAGCGTGCACATTGTTTCTAATTTGGACGAAAATGGTGCGCCGAGCGGCGTGGTGAAATCCACGGATTGGCATTCCGACAAATCTTTTCGCCCGGCACCGTCCTCCGCAACGATCCTGCACGCGATTACACTACCCCCTCACGGCGGCGACACCTGCTTCGCCAATATGTACGTGGCGCATGACGCGTTGGACGCGACCGAAAAATTAGAATTGGCCGACATGAAAGTCATTCATAGCTGGGAGCTGTCCCGCGAAAACAGGAAGCGCACGCTTAGCAAAGCAGAAATCGACGACGCGCCCCCCATGAACCACCCCTTGGCGCGCATCCATCCGGACACCGGGCGCAGGGCATTGTTCATGGGTACCCATGCATCGCATCTGGAAGGCCTGCCAATCGAAGAAGGACGGGCGCGGATTGAAACGCTGGAAGATCACGCCACACAAGACCGTTTCGTTTACCGCCATCACTGGCGCGCCGGAGAGGTTCTAATGTGGGACAATCGCTGCTTGTTGCACCGTGCCGATACGAACTTTGACGCCGCCCAGCACCCCCGACTTTTTCATCGTACGTGCTTGCGTGGAACGCCAACGGCCTAATTCATTTATCGACTATGGACACAAAATACGGTGAAGCGTTGTCACACAACCGTGACGCCTTTGAACACAGATCAACGGCTATATTGAATACAAGATCTCTTGAACCAAACCTAATGGCCAACCATGAATGAGCCGGCGATTTTTCCCGAGAGCGGATGGAGCAGCTTCGTAGCGATTACGCTTTACAGCTTCCGAATCGCGTTAATGAGACCGACACTACCGCGGAGGGATTGAACACCCCAGACACTGACTGCGAACAGAACCTTTCAATTACACATCTGCAAGAATATTCGCACAAGTTGGCGGGCTCTAGCGCGACGTTTGGCTTTCCAAAAATCAGCTATATCGCAAGAATGTTAGAGCAGGTTACAAAATCTCTTCTCACCCAATGACGCGACATCGGCGATACTCTGCTCGCTCACCTCATTGGATATTGCGAGAATATTGGGTTAATTCCCTTCCAGAGCACTCGTCAATTCGCATAATTTTTTAGTGCCAAATGTCGAGGCTATACCAGCAAGTCGATAAGCGTGGTCGCATATTTGCATCAACGCATCATATTATTCACTAAGATTGGCTGCATTTAAAAGTCGCTTTAGCGCCACTTTAAGAACGCTAAATCCCACCGCATACTCTAGATTAAATAATCTCTACAAACCATTTAAATAAAACAATTATTTATATCTATTAAGGATTTTCCTCCTCGATTATTTCATGCCACCACCCCACATCAACCTTAACCTTTACTTGAACTAATTAAGGATTTCTTACTACTTGCCACCAACGCCGACATGCCAAAAGGTTTAGAGATGGAATTGTCCCGTATCATGACCTCCACGTTAAATTATAATGATGAATATCCGAACGTATAAAGAATTTTTAATGCCCGTCATATCTCTCAAATTGCGCTCACAACGATACAAGCGGGATTAAGTATCGATGGCGTTTTTGTAAATTATTTCCATTAAAGGCGCTAAATTGGTGATCTGCAGAAAGCCGAATGAACCCGCTGTTCGCACTAATTTACGTGCGAATCTTTGCAAGCATCACAAGGTTTTATCCACTGTATCAATTCCAAATATTCTGGATTCGGTTGCGAAGCATGGTCGAGTCGAACGGTTTCGTAATGACGTCCATCGCCTCCTACTCCAGGCATTTCGCCTGTTCGTCCTTCATCCCTTTGGCTGTCATGAAGATGACCAGAGTAACCTTGAACGCTTCAATCTCTCAAAGGGCGCGAAGCGCTTCAAGTCCATCTATTCCCGGATCATTATATCCAGGACAAAAAAGTCGGGCTCCATTTCAACCACCGACGGTGCCACCTAATCTCCAGCATCACTGGTCTTTACCGTGAAACCCACCAAGGGTTTCCATCGCCAGAACACCTAGTTCCTGAATATCCGTGTCATCTTCGGCGTCCAGCATTTTTTGAGCCCACTCATGGTTCGGCACCAATCCGAAACGCATACGATTGGACCTGTAATCTAAGCAGTGTTTTTTCGATCAATCGCTGACTGCATAAGCTCCAGGCGATCATTGCCGAAATACATGTCGTCCCCATCAATAAAAAATGTTGGCGACCCAAAGCCACCACGCGCGATTAAATCATCGGTCGTTTCAAACAAACGCCGCTTGACCGCGTCATCACCAATCCGTTCAAAGAACGAGGCAGCGTCCATACCCACCGAGGTTACGACCGTACGCAGAACATCTTCCTGGGATAAATCCTTATCATCACGCCAATAAGCCTCAAAACAGGCGCGCGAATAGGCTGAGACCGCATCTTCATCTATGGCAACAAAGGCGCCGCGAAGCGCTTTGACACTGTTCAGCGGGAATACACTTGGCTTGATCATCGTAATTCCTTGATGACGCGCCCAATCGGCCATGTCCTTCTGATAATAATCGTCCTTTGGCGGCACAGGATTTTCCCGGCGTTGGTACACACTAGGGTTTACCTTGTTAAATACCCCGCCCACCAGAAACGGTTTCCAGACCAAATCGGCACCATTTCGTTCGCAAAAGGATTCGATCCGATCACACGCGAAATAGGTCCATGGGCTTGATATATCGTAAAAAAATTCAATTGTCGTCATAACGTATCTCTCTCCCTAAGTGCATTTGAAATCATATAGATGGAAAATTGGCGATCACAAGACCGAAACGCCAGCGCTTTTAAATAGCGCCCGCGAGGGCCGCATTTAACTGCGAAATTTAGCCATGACGGTTTCGGACCATTCGCGCATGAAGCGTGCCTTGTCGTCGAAATGAACGCTCATCCAAAAATGATTAGCACCCGCCTCCGCAGCAGCTTCGATCTTGGCGGCACAATCGTCAACCGTTCCGACGATGGCGAAGCGGTCGGCCAGATAGTCAACCAACCCCAGCTCCTCGATAAGCCGTGCATTGTCGTTTTCAGGTTGCTGATGCTGGTCGAACCGATAGCGTTTCTTCGCATCCCGAATTTTATCCAGAAACTGACTGGGAATATGCTTTCCCGTCGTTGTAAAACGCCCGAGATGCTTCGCACCAGACGCCAACGAATGCTTGATGGCGTTAATCGCAGTCTCTCGATTGGACCCAACGCTCACCCAGGGAAACCAAGTTTTATCGATCTTGTCGAAATCTCGACCTGCCCGTTCAGCGCCACGCCGCACATGATTTAGCGAATCCTCAATAATCTCCGGCAGCAACCCAGTTTGAATAATCACGCCGTCCGCTATTTCACCGGCTAGTTCTAGGGTCTTGGGACCCGACGCCGCCATGTAAATGGGCACGTCAGCCGGTCCCCAGGTCAATTTCGCTGTTTCGCCCTCAAATTCTGCTGTTCCGTCTTTCAACAAAGCGCTCAAGGCCGTCGTGTACGCCCGCATTTCGCCCATATTCGCCGGTCGAACACCTGCATTATGAACTGCGCTATCGCCACTACCTATACCCAAAATGGCGCGCCCCGGCGCCACTTCCGCCAGCGTCGCCGCACCCGACGCAGCCACGGTGGGGTGCCGGGTCATTGGATTGATGACGCGTGGTCCGAACTTGATCCGTTCGGTGACCTGCGCGCACAGGGCGGAGGTGATAAAAACCTCACGATATAGTGATTGAGAATCCCCTACGCCCACAGTGTCGAACCCTGTTTCTTCGGCAGTTCGGCACCAGGACTGAAATTCGTCCAGGGCGTTGGGTAGCAGGGTCACGCCGAACCCTACCCGCATGTCCGGTGATTTAAGCATGGCCGCTCAATAAAATACGGCTTTCACCG
>JAPKDL010000175.1 GCA_028822585.1 Alphaproteobacteria bacterium
ACTCTTGAAGTGTTGAATCTACGGCGTCTCATGAGTGATGCCAATATAGATGAAATTTTCTTTGTAAGCAGCTTCGGTCTCGGTGTTGGAAAATATCTGCGTATTGTAATTTCCCTGATAAGCTGACTACAATTACACCAGGTCTAACCTCAGGTTACGGAAAGAGTAAAACGATGCAGATGGTGAGCAACAGTGAATCCCGCATGATTGAGGTACAACGGAAAGACGGCGTTGGCCGACGGCGGGATTATATAGGCACACCTGGTGAGATCATCGATGGCCCGCAGGGGTTTCTGGTCGAACGCCCGTATGCGGGTGCCCGCGTCGACCCGCACTTCCACGATATTGACCAATTTCAAGTTATTGTCGCGGGCGATGGCCGGATAGGTAAAAAGCCGGTAAAGCCAATCACCTTTCAATATGCGGACGCTTATACGCCTTATGGTCCGATTGTGGCTGATGATGACGGCATTTCGTTCTTTACCTTGCGTAATGCCGCCAGCGGTGGACATTTTTCAATGCCGGGCTCCGGTCACCTGATGCCTTGCCGGGCGGGACGGAATATTGCGGGCGACATAGATATCAATAGCGAAGTTCTGGCGGAAAACACCGTCACCCGTGAATCACTCATGGACACGCAAGATGATGGCGTTCATGCGGAAAGCATTCATTTAGGTCCAAACGCTAGCGCACCTGGTGTTCCCTGCGAAGGTGGTGGTCAGTATTACCTCGTCTGCGATGGAACGCTTGTTGAAAATGGCAAAACGCTGGATGAATTATCCCTCATGCATGTCGGCGCTGACGAAGGTACGCTAACGCTTCACGCTGGGCCGAAAGGCGCGACCGTTTTGGCGATGCAGTTTGGCCGCCCGTCGGAACGTCCGGGGTCCGATCCAAGAAAAATGACGGACCGAGATCCCGGCGCTTATGTCCTTAAAACCGAAAAACGATAACGTTATTTTATAACGCTGTTTTAGTTTGATGAGAGTGCTGATTTAGACGGTTTGGTCTTTCGAACCGTCTTTTTCAAATGTTTTGGAACATCGAGTTGCTCAGTTTTATGATCAGCTTTCATGTGGGGTGTTTCGGTCAGAGAATCCGCCCATGCGGATAGGGTATCTGAAAGTAAATAGTGGTGCAGATGGATTTCAACAGCGCGGTTTTGCCTGCTGGATTGTGATAGTTTGACGAGGATCTCATCATTTTCGGTGCGCGCCTTGAATTTGGGTTCACGGGCGAAGGAGCCCATGTAAAATTTGTTAGGGAAATCGATCGAAACCTGGACCTTACCTGGTATTGGGTGAGTGATTTTCTGTGACCCGCTCATGATAATAAATCCTTACAATGATCTATAGAGCCGCAGGGGTTTTTAATTAGTCTTGATTTGGATAGGCGTCTACCTGGTCTTCGACGCTTTTCAAACCGACAAAGCAATCGCCATCTAACGGATATTCCTCGCAAACATCTCCCATGCAAAGGGTAGTATTTCCGGTGCCATCTTTTTCGCGCGCCCCGTATAAATGGCGAAATTTTCAGCAGTGCCCGTAATGGCGGTGGCAAGATTTTGTCATCGATCAGATGCATTTTACGCTCCTTTGTTGTCACCTCTACCAAAAATTACAGGCGGCAGCGCTTGGGGTGTCGTGTTTCAGATCAAACGGTAAAAAGGTAATTCGAGGCCTTCGGTTTTGCAGAGGCGTCTGATTTGTGCTGAAATGCTCCTTGAAATCCGTTGCTTGGACGAAAGGGGGAGGGTTATGGTTACTAAAGAGGATCAACTGCCGTGGCAGTGGGAAGACGCAACGTGGCGCGCGATTGTGGACAAGGCGCGCGCCGGGAGGTCTTTAAAGCCGAAGATCTGGAAAGGCGGCGCTAAAGTTGCGGTTGCTTTGTCATTTGATTCCGATCACGAGACCGGAACGTTACGTGAAGGCGAAATTTCGCCCGGAAAACTGTCTCAGGGGCAATATGGCAGCCGTGTTGGAATTCCTCGCATTCGTAATTTGCTGGCTAAATACGATATCAAAGCCAGTTTTTTCGTGCCTGCCGTGGTGGCCAAGCTTTATCCCGACGAACAACGGGCGCTGGCAGATCTGGGTCATGAAATTGGTATTCACGGTTGGATTCACGAACGAAATAGCGTTCTCCCACCAGATTCGGAACGTGACCTACAATTTCGCGCCGCTGATGTATTGGAACAAGCCTGCGGCGTACGCCCGGTAGGTATTCGCACGCCGTCCTGGGATTTCAGCCAACATACGTTGTCCATCAGCCGGGAAATGGGATTGTTGTACGATTCTTCATTAATGGCGGATGATGAGCCCTACGAACTTCTTGAAGACGGCGAGCCAACCGGAATTGTCGAATTGCCCGTAGAATGGATTCGCGATGACGCAGTCTATTTCAACATGAACCGTGATACGGGTCTGCGCCCCTATACACCGCCTTCGAGTGTTCTCGAAATATTTAAGTCGGAATTCGATGGCGCCGTTCGGGAGGGTGGCTTGTTTTTACTGACGATGCATCCACATTTTATCGGTCATCGGTCCCGTATTCGTCTATTGGAAGACTTAATTGATTATATGCAGGGTCATCCGGACATTTGGTTCGCAACGCATGCAGAGGTCGCGCAATACTGTAAGGACAACGCCTAACGCATTGTCTTAAGATATTTTACCATTTTGCTAAACCTTTCGGCTCTTCATCGGGAAAAGGGTTGGCGCTACCGTAGATGTCCTGAAACACCGGTTGCATTTCCGCGGCGTCTACCAAGAGCTGCGCTTCAGGATTCAACGATGCAGCGCGATGCAAGGCGTCCGAAATTGCAAGACGCTTCACACGTGTATCGCATTCGGCTAATAGAGACTTGGTGAAACGAATAAGAAGGTCTGTATTGTCCATCGAGTGATTCCATGTCTTCCAGGTGATGGGTCGCTTAGCAGATAAACTATTACGTCGTAATTTTCTATATTGGAAGAGGTTCCCCATGTGTGATGCACCAACGGAAATAGGGCTAGGCTGGAAAGGCTGGATCGACTTCCCCGCACCAAAAGGCGTTTCGGGAGTCGGCCCTTGGGTAGATCTATCCTATCCTCTGGGGCCTGGCATGCCGCGTGTTTCATTTTTTCCGGAACCCCGGTTTAAACAAATTATGAAATTTCCGAACGATCCCTTAAACGTAACGGAAATTCAAATGGTTGTGCATATTGGCACCCATTTGGACTCGCCTCGGCATTTTTTCAGTGACGGTCCCGCGGTTGAAAATGTGCCATTGGAAAGACTCTACGGGCCCGGCGTTGTATGGCCTGTGGCGTTAGAGCCTGACGGTCTGATTGAACCCAAACATTTTGAAGGCCTTGAGGCGGTTTTGGAACCAGGCGATATTCTTGCGCTGCATACGCGGTGGAGTGAATACGTCAACTCGCCGCTCTACGATCAGCATCCTTCTTTGAGCGTTGCCGCGGCAGAATGGATTGTCGAACATCGCGTCAAAATGTTGGCGGTGGATATGCCGACGCCTGATTTACCTGTGTCTCGCCGAGAGGATGGGTTTAATTGGCCCGTGCATCATTGTTTGCTCTCGCATGGCGTTTTGGTGGCGGAGCATCTAAGAAATCTTGACGAAATCGCCGACCAGCGTGTCGAATTTATGGTTAACGCCTTAAACATCGAAAATGCGGACGGCGCGCCGGTTCGGGTCCTGGCTCGGTCATTTTCTATATAAAACAGTAAAACATATGCTGAAAATAAATATAAAACTTAAGTTAAAAAATTAGATAAGTAAAAATTCGACCTGGTTTGATTGATAAAATATTGGACTCGAAAGTGCTACTGTATTTGGGTAATAAGGCGCAATATGAGTAGGAAGTCCCCCCAAGGTCGAAACGTTTTCTAGCACTTTGCAAAACCGTTTAAATATCACGAAGCATAACGCCTATACTCTGCTTTTGGCTGCGGTGCGGTTTAGTATCAATTGTCCTGAAATTTTCAAAAAAATATCGAGCTATGTCGTTGGAAAATTTTACCAAGCGAAATCCGAATTTGCCGCCCAGACGCCTTATGCGCGCAAGGCGGGCTTGCCGAACCTGTCGTCGAGGCGTTGCTGGTCGGTGAAAAGCCAGATTTTAACATGCCAGGTAAACGCTACATATACGTTTTTTGTCATCAATTATGTTAACCCATCACGATGAGGATGACGTATACGCTTGCGCGCGTGATGTCCTGGGAGAGACACAACTGGTAGAATTATTCCAAGCATAGATTACTACACAACGGCTTGCATCGCGCTCAGCGCTCTCGATATTCCGTTAACCGAAGGCATGGAAGATCCGTTTCCGGCTAAATAATATCAAGACGCTCGTGCGCGGTGAGGGCCGCTTTTGTCATAGTGATTTAGAACGGGGCCATGTGGTTTAAAACAGTTGATCGTCTGGTCGTCATTGATTAACGAATGACCAGCGTTTGTGCTTTAATAAATCAATTGGGGAGAAAGTTATGTCTATCGTTAACGTGATGGCGGTAATTACCGCGAAGCCAGGTAAACGTGTGGATGTGTTGGCTGCGTTCAAGGCCAATGTGTCTGCGGTGCACGCTGAAGACGGCTGCATTGAATATGGCGCGACGATTGACGCGGTAGGCGTCGGTGGATTTCAGACTCAATTCGGCGCCGACACGTTCGTCGTGGTGGAGAAATGGGAAAGCCTTGACCATTTGAAAGCACATGCCGCCAGCCCGCATATGGCGGCTTATGGCGCGAAGGTTAAGGATTTCCTGGCTGAGCGTATCATCCACGTTCTATCCCCGGCGTAAGCCGCGGATACGTCGCGTCAGTGACGTTACATCTTCCGCTACTCCCAATACATTTTTGGGGTGGTTGTGCGATTAAATTCAACTGGAAAATATGGGTTTAATCCACACCCTTCATATCCAGTCTTGTCTAAAGGGCTGCTGGAACGGGAATGATATGTTCTACGGGAAGCGGCAGCGGGTTTTTATGGGGAATTTTTTCGATCAGATGTTCACGCAACCGTGCAACGTAGGTGGAGGGTAAATAGGCCACGAATCCGCCGACCGTCAAAATGAGAAGAAATGTTGTCATACCCCAAAATCCGGGGAGGATCGTCAACCAGATTTTCAAAAAATCGATGAAGGTGGAAAG
>JAPKDL010000046.1 GCA_028822585.1 Alphaproteobacteria bacterium
TCAGCCAATCATGCCAGCTAAGATTGAACACCCGCTCCTGCCCTGAAAGACCCGACGCCGCCAGTTCCGATTCCAGATTATCAAGCCCCACCAAGGTACGGTCCAAGCTGTCCCGGTTACGGATGATCCCTGCATCGTCCCACATCAAGTCGTATAGTTTATCGCGAATTGCGTTGATGTCGCCCGCCCCACGTCCCGCACGGGAAAACGGCGCCAGGACTTGCCCCAAGGTCGCATCAAGGACGGCTTGGTCCGGGTCGGCGAATTCCCCTTCGTTGGCCACAAAGAGCGCCATCGTATCCCCGGCAACGCCGCCAAAAACCGTTGAATTCGCCACTCCGTTACCACCCAAGCGATTCGCGCCATGCACGCCGCCAGTGTCTTCACCCGCCGCGAACAATCCCGGCAATTCGGTTTTGCAATCGGGATCGAACACCACACCGCCCATCATGTAATGCGCCGTCGGTACTACTTCAACCAACCCGCTGACCAAATCAAACCCGACATCGTGGCAACGCTCCACCATGCCCTTAAATTGCCGGCGCACCAATTTCGGATCAAGATGGCGCATGGTGATATACAGCCCCCCATGCGGGCTCGTGTTCCCACTGCGCATTTGTTCGAACATGCCCCGGCTGACGATATCACGGGTCGCGCGTTCTTCGCGCGGATCGTATTGACCCATAAAGCGTTCACCGGCTCCATCCAGTAAGTACCCCCCCGCGCCACGCAGGCCTTCTTCGATGATCGTGCCGGTAATCCGCGTGTCCACACCTGCGATCAAACCGGTTGGGTGGAATTGCACCATTTCCATATCGCGCAAGGTCAGCCCGGCGCGCAGCGCCATCGCCATCCCATCGCAGGCCTTGTCGCCAGACGGCGTGTGATAGCGGTACATCGTCGGCCCGCCCCCGGTCGCCAACAGCACCGCCTTGGCTTGAACGAAACGGAAGACGCCGCTGCGCATGTCGACCAGCAACACACCGGAAATACGGCTGCCATCGGCACTGGGAATCAACCCAACCGCGCGGTGTTCCTCCATCCGATTGATGCCCCGGTTCCAAACCTGTTCCGCCAGACGGCTGATAATTTCGATTCCGGTTAAATCGCCTTTATGTACGGTCCGGTCAAAGGTCTGTCCGGCAAACGCCTTTTGGTGCACCGACCCGTCGGGGTTGCGGTCGAAGAAACATCCGAATTCGTTTTCCAATTCATGGATGCGTACAATCGCCGTTTCGATCAGCTTCCAGGCAAGGTCCTGATTGTTGAGCCATTTGCCGCCTTCGATGGTGTCCATGAAGTGGCGCTCGACAGAATCACCCGGCGCAATGGCGACGTTGTAGCCACCTTGGACCATACGCGTGCAGCCGCTTTTGCCCAACAAGCCTTTGACCGCGATGGTGATGTCCAAATCCGGGTTGGCCTTGTGCGCGTGCAATGCGGCGAACAGCCCGGCGCCGCCAGACCCGAGGATCAGAATATCGGTTTGATGCCGTTCGATCTTAGTCATGCCCTACACCGCCCTCAACAAGAACAACACACCGACGCCCAACGCGAACGCAGCGCCAATAGCCACCAGGGTCTTCTGCCAGTCCCGCCACGGCAGGAATTCCACCGCAAGGATACGCAAGCCCCCCGCCAGATGCGCCGCCAGGAGAACGACCAGGCCCACCTCGCCCGCTTTCACCAACGGATATTCGGCCCAATGCAGAAACCCATCCAACCGCACCGCGCCATCTATCGCAAGCGACAAGACATACAAATGCGCGGGCAAGAATACGGCCAGCGCGAGGCCGGAAACCCGGTGCAACACAAACGCCCAATAGGTGGGGTGGTTGCGAATGGCAATTCTATTGACATGAGGACCAGTCATACCAATGCCCACACTGCTTGATAGCCCAGACACAGGATGCCCAAACAAAAGATTAACGCCGCCACATTCACCGTCATGCCGCGCCATTGTAATGCTTCGCGGGCAATTTGGCGCAGGCCAATTGCACCATGGAAAGCGGCGGCGGTGACGAATAATCCATACACTAACCCCCAAACGAGACTGCCTTGCGTGCGGCCCATAATTTCCACCGCCGACAGCCCGCCCTGGATGGCGTAGATCATCGTCGCCAAATGTACGATCACCAACGGGCCCAGAACCATCGCCGTCAGACGCTGGACAATGAACAACCAGACTTCCAAACGTCCGTCCCTCACCCCCAATTTCACAGGCGTCCCTTTAGCGCGGCGGCGAACACTTTGCGCTTTAAACCGGCGATAGACGCCGTTGGGTTCAGGCTAGTGGGGCAATTTCGCGCACAGCTCTGATGACTGTGACAGGCATGGCACCCGGCATCCGTCGCAACCGCGCGTAAATGTCCTTCGGCGTCACCATCACGCGAGTCGTTTACCAGCGTCCAGGCACGGTTGAGTGCGGCGGGGCCCAGATAGTCCGGGTTCCATTCCACCACATCGCACGCCGCATAACAGACGCCACACCCGATGCATTCGATCCCGGCGCTGGCCGCTTTGCGTTCCTTACTGGTGGGATCGACCACAGCGAATTCGGACGCGTCGCCATCGGTCGGCACGAATTGCGACTTTGATTTTTGCCACTTGTCAAAAAACACGCTCATATCGGTGGCCAGATCCTTGATGACCGGCATGTTGCGCAACGGTGCCACTTGAATGCGCCCGTTTTCGACGACACTGTCCACATGGCTACGGCAGGTCCAACGCGGCTTGCCATTAACAGTCATCGCGCACGATCCACACATCCCCACCCTACACGAAAATCGATAAGACAGGGACGGGTCCAATTTACGTTGGATATAGGTGACGACATCCAACACCGTCTGGCTTTCCATCTGCGGCACTTCGTAGGTCTGGAAAGCACCGTCTTCCGCGTCACCGCGCCAAATATCGACGGTCAGCATCCGGTTGCTCTGAGTTTCAGATTGGGGTTCAGGTTCAGACAATTCAGGCTCCAGTTCATAGAGCTGCTATTATCCATGTTCCCGCGCCCGGAACAATTCAATTCAACAAATCATATAGTCAGACGTTTGGGCGTCTTAGAGTTCAAATTTCAGCGTGAGTGATTGCGCTTGTCCGTCGCGGAAACCACGTCGGCGTTGCGGTCGCGACATCAGGCGATCAATGCAGCCTGCCGCGGCAACGCCCCTGGCCTCGGGTGGTCGCGCAATCCAGGGATACCCTCAATCTCTTTGGGTCATGAAGTTGGCAAAGAAAGCCGTCAGTTCGGCATATGCGGTTAACGGCAGAACGTGGGCGACATGTTGATCTGGCCGCACGACGACCATACAGCCGTTATCCCTATCAATCCCCCGCATATCGAAAATATTCTGGTCTGGTTTCAAGTCGGGGCAGAACATTTTTTCATAGTCGCAAAGTCCATACCGGCCTTTCCGCGGCATGAGGAACGCCGGCATCGTCTCCAAGGCGAGATCACGGTGGGCCTGCTGAAGAACGGCGCGGACATCGATCACGGAATCAAAATCCGCGCCGGGCGGCGTGTATTGCCGAAGGGGCGAGTCGGCGGAGTCCGATAGAAAGCTGCACAACGCCCGGATGCCGCTTGACGAACCCGCGGGGTCCTCCGCGCCGCTAAACGCAAAGAGACGCCAGCGACCGTCAGCCTTTACGGTATGACCCAAATGAACGGGCTTGGCGTCAGCTAACCGGATAACTGGGGCCGAATGGAACCGCATACCAATGATTAAGCCCCGAGCGAGATGCTGATGGGTCGGGTCGGCGGAGATGAGGGAAGGGCGGTACCGGGTGAGTGTTCCTGCGGTGTAACGTCCGTGCTGCATGAAGTATTTTTGGAAACCCGCCGGATCAACTGCATCGCCATCAGAGTCGCTGGAGATCGTCGGCGACGCGCTGAACATCTTGGAGAATTCGCGGTCAAAATCGATCAGCTCTTTGGCGACGGCCTGCCGTTCGGCGGAATAGGTGTGGAGGACTACGGGCGCACTCCGTCCCCGGAGAACCGACGCCAATTTCCAACCCAGATTGAAGCTATCGCGCATGGAGACATTCATGCCCTGGCCCGCTTTCGGGCTGTGCGTGTGACAGGCGTCACCAGCGATGAAAACATGTGGGAGGCGCGACGCTTCTTCATCAACCGGCACGTCGTCGAATTTGTCGCAAAGACCCTGTGCTATCTCATAAACAGACCACCAGGCAATCTCTTTCACTTCCATCGTATAAGGCCGGATGATTCGTTGCGCTGCCGCAATCAGATGATCGGTGGTTATATTTTTACTGGAGACGCGTTCGTTTTCGTTAAGTTTGCCAAGTTCAATATAAAGCCGGACCATATAGCCGCCTTCCCTCGGAATGATCAGAACGCTGCCTTCATGCGCCGAATGGATTACTGATTTCAAACGGACGTCGGGGAAATTGGTGACAGCCAGGACATCCATGACCCCCCACGCCTGATTGCCAGAATCGCCGTGTAGGACGCGCCCCAGCGCGCGACGGACGGAACTGCGCGCACCGTCGCACCCGACCACATAGCGCGCCTTGATGGTTTCGATTTGGCCTTCAGGCCCAAGGTCAGCATGCTCAGCGTCAATTAGCTCAAGCGTGACCGTTACCGGATGGGACGCTCCGCCATTTCTTTCAGAGGCATCGATGCTCAGACCGACCACACGCCGCGCGTAATCGGGTTCCAATTGCGATGGCGACTGGCGCATGATGTCCAAAAAGAAATCGTGCACGCGGGCTTGATTCAAAATCACATGCGGGAATTCCGACAACCCGTCTTCAGTGTCCTGGATTCTTCGGCTGCGGGAGATTTTCTGTGGGTTAGTTTCGCTTGGATTCCAGAAGGTCGTTTCGTTGACCCAGTAGGCTTCCCGAAGCACACGTTCGCCAAAGCCATAGGCGTGGAACATCTCCATCGTCCGGCAGGCGACCCCATCGGCCTGCCCCACCAGCAAGGGCCCGGGTTTTTGCTCGACGATGCGGGTTTTAATATCGGGAAAGACCGCCAATTGCGCTGCCAAGGCCAGACCAGCCGGCCCGCATCCTACGATCAAGACGTCCACCTCTTCGGGGATACCCCCCGGCTGTTGGCGCGGCTGTCCGGGCCTATCAGCAACCTCCACCGCTTCCGACACATCCGGATCACCCGCCCTGAATCCATTCAGATGAAACTGCATAGCTTCTCACTCCGATGTAGTCACGAGACCATGATCTTCACGTCGACAACGCCAGCCATTCACGCCGAACATCCGCGTCGCATTCACCCGATAGATACGCCGCGCGCAGCGACTCGAAGGCTACCGCGTTCAACAACCGCCCCGACGCCCAAACCGCCATCGCGCGCACCAGCGGCGACTCATCCCTCAACAATTTTTCCGCCGACACCGCCAACACCGCGTCTTCGCTATTGCCTATGGCGATCAGAACATTGCGCACGAACCGGTCTCGGCCCGTGCGTTTCACCGGCGAACCTGAAAAGAACAGTCGAAATGCCGCATCATCAAGTGCAGCAAGCTCCGCCAAAGTAGGCGCGCGCAAATGTTCCCGCGCCTGCAATGCGGACACGGCCGCGGTTTGCGCGAATTTGTTCCACGGGCATACCGCTAGGCAATCGTCGCAGCCGTAAATCCGGTTACCCATGGCTTGCCGGAATTCCACTGGGATATGGCCCTTGTGTTCGATGGTCAGGTAGGAAATACAACGCCGGGCGTCGAGCGTATAGGGCGTAGGAAACGCGTTTGTCGGACAAATATCCAGGCATCTCCGACAGCCTCCACAATGGTCGCTTTCTGCAGCGTCCGGCGCCAAATTCAACGTCGTGTAGATTTCTCCCAGGAACAGCCAAGAGCCATGACTTCGTGACACCAGATTGGTGTGCTTACCCTGCCAGCCCAACCCACCGCGTTGCGCCAGGGGCTTTTCCGCCACGGGCGCGGTATCGACGAAGACCTTGAGCTCGCAATCCAGTGCACCATGCATCCAGCGCGCGACGCGTTTGAGCCGTTTCTTGACCACATCATGATAATCACGCCCCTGGGCGTAGACCGAAATCGCACCCCGGTCACGTCGGTTCAAAATCTCCATCGGCGAGCTGTCCGGCCCATAATTCATGCCCAACACGACGACGGAACGCACATCAGACCACAACACGCGCGGGTCGCCGCGCCGATCCGCCTTGGCCGCGTACCACGACATATCGCCGTGCCAGCCTTTGTCCAGAAACGATGTCAGGCCCTGTTGCGCGCGCGCGCCAAGTTCCGGCGCAGCGAACCCCACCGTATCAAACCCAGCGTCACGGGCTTGGACGCGGATCGCGTCCCGCGCATCAAGGGTTGGATTAGCCTCGGCCACGATAGGACGGTACGCCTTGTTCGGGAATCCACACGCCATCGGGCGCCGGGCCGGTTTGATAGAACACGTCGATAGGCATGCCGCCGCGCGGATACCAATAGCCACCAATGCGCAACCACTGCGGCGCGATCTCCGCCACCAACCGCCGCGCAATGCCCACGGTACAGTCTTCATGAAACGCCGCGTGGTTTCGGAACGACCCCAGGTACAGCTTCAACGACTTGCTTTCGACCAGATGCCCATCCGGCACATAATCAATGGCGAGATGCGCAAAGTCCGGCTGCCCGGTGACAGGGCACAGCGAGGTGAATTCCGGGCAGGTGAAGCGCACGAGGTAGGCGGCGTCCGGATGCGGGTTCGGCACTTTTTCAAGGACAGCCGCCTCCGGTGAGTCCGGCAATGCCGTCTTGCCGCCCAGCTGGCGGAGCGGTTCCAATCCATTATCGGCCATGAAGCCTCCCGTCCCCTACTTCTTACAGCGGGTCAATATCGCCCAAATTCCAGCGCACGTGAAAGTCCGAGACGAAAGCATCGAATGTTCCCGTCTCAATCGCGTCGCGCATGCCGCGCATGAGCGATTGATAATAATGCAGATTATGCCATGTCAAAAGCATTCCGCCCAGCATCTCGCCCGCGCGGTGCAAATGGTGAAGATAGGCGCGGCCATAATCAGAACACGCCGGGCACGTACATCCGTCCTCCAGTGGCCGGGGATCGTCGCCATGGCGAGCGTTGCGGATGTTCAACATGCCGCGTCTCGTGAAGGCCCGTCCCGTGCGACCCGACCGCGTCGGCAACACGCAATCAAACATATCCACACCGCGCTGCACTGCGCCGACCAGATCATCAGGGCGCCCTACGCCCATCAAATAACGCGGCCGGTCGGCGGGCAGATGCGGCGCGGTAACGTCGACGGCGTCAAACATAGCGTCTTGCCCCTCACCGACGGCCAGCCCACCAATCGCGTAACCGTCGAAGCCAATATCCACCAACGCCTGCGCTGATTCTCGGCGCAATTTCGGAAACACGCCGCCCTGAACGATGCCGAACAACGCGTATCCGGAGCGTTCCACAAACGCGGCCTTGGATCGGTCCGCCCAGCGCATGGACCTACGCATCGAGTCCGCCGCCACCTCCGCCGTCACCGGGTGCGGCGTGCATTCATCCAGCACCATGGTGATATCTGCGTCCAGCATGCGTTGAATATCGACCGCCCGTTCCGGAGACAAATCATGATACGATCCGTCGATATGCGAGCGAAACCGCAACCCCTTTTCATCCAGTTCCCGAAGGTCCGTCAGCGACATTGCTTGAAATCCGCCGGAATCAGTCAAAATCGGCCCATGCCAATTCATGAATTTGTGTAATCCGCCCAACCGCTCGACCCGTTCTGCTCCAGGCCTCAGCATCAGATGATAGGTGTTGGACAGGACGACTTCCGCCCCGGTTGCGGCGACCGCATCGACCGTCATCGCCTTGACCGTGGCGGCGGTGCCGACGGGCATAAAGGCCGGGGTTTCAAAACTACCATGGGCGGTATTGACGCGCCCGCGCCGCGCCGCACCTTGGGCGGCCATCACGTCAAACGAAAATTCGGTCACGGTGCACGCTCCGGAAAAATCAGGCAGGCGTCGCCATAAGAATAGAACCGGTAGTCGGCGGCGATCGCGTGCGCATAGGCTCGGCGCATACGGTCCAACCCACCAAACGCCGCCACCAACATGAACAGGGTCGAGCGCGGCAAGTGGAAATTCGTCATCATCACATCAACCGCGCAGAACTTATATCCCGGCGTGATGAAAATATCGGTCTCACCCCGAAATGGCTGCACCAGCCCGGCGGTATCCACCGCGCTTTCCAGCAACCGCGTGCAGGTCGTCCCCACCGCCACAACACGCCCACCACGCGCCCGCGCCGCATTGATCCGGGCTGCCGTGGCACCATCTATCTCCCCAAATTCCGCGTGCATTTGATGTTGCTTAATATCGTCTACCTTCACCGGCAGGAACGTCCCCGCCCCCACATGTAGGGTCAATTGCGCAATTTCAACGCCCTGATCCTCCAACGCTTGCAACAAGGCTTCGGTGAAATGCAGGCCCGCCGTCGGCGCCGCGACCGCGCCCGCCTTGTCCGCAAACATCGTCTGATAATCATGCGTGTCGGCCACCAAGGTGCCCTCTCGCCGGATATAGGGCGGCAAAGGCATTTTGCCATGTTTGGCCAAGGCGGCGTGCAGCGCGTCAGGCGACAAGTCAAACTGCAGAATCACGTCGCCCTCAGGCGGCTTGGACGCCACCAACGCCGTAAAACCCCCGGTGAAATCCACCCGGTCGCCGGGACGAAGCCGTCGCCCGGGCTTGGCGAAGGCGCGCCATCGGCCATCGCCTAAATCTTTGTGCAAGGTCACCTCTACGGCTACCGCGCCACGCGTCCCGCGCAACCGGACCGGAATCACCTTGGTGTCGTTCACCACCAAAATATCCCCCACCCGCAGCGCGCCCGGTAGGTCACCGACGCGCCTGTCGCCAAATTCGCGTTCAATCGTCAACAAGCGCGCCGCATCCCGGGGCGCGCAAGGGCGCTGCGCGATCCGCGCCGTTGGCAAATCGAAATCAAAGTCGTCTATGGAAGTGTTCTCACGGGAAGTTTCGTCACGCATTCGAGCCGCCGCTGTTGCTGTCCGTCACGATCCGCACCCCTGGGAGGAGGCGCGAAACCAAGCCAGAAATACTTAAGCGCAACCCTTCCCGCCCGCAAGGGTGGTGAAGAGGATGCGTTGGATTCCGCCCAAATATTACCACTTTCAGCCTATCGAATTTGACAAACCGTCATTTTATTGGGGAATTTTGATCTAAATCATACTTGTTATATGAAAATTCCGAACACTTTCTAAGCCACACATCGAAATCAACTTGGTTTTCTAAAAAAACCGTAATGTATTAATATGGTGCAGATAGCAGGATTTGAATCTGGCTTCGTTTATATGTGATCTCAAATTTTCTTTTTTTATCGCAAAACAGGGCGACGAACGCCGACTTTTCATCGTTCCCGATACTGTCATCTTTGTAGCGCAGCAGGGGGACATGACGAATTCGGTGATCTTGCGCTTGCCGGTCTTGATCTCTACTCCCCACCGGCATCAAGTCCGAGGGCAACAACGGAGGGTGTTTAAAAGTACGGCGACCTTCAATTGTCCCGCCATCGTTATTATTGAACGCGACTCGATAATGCAGTGGCCGGGTTTCTATGCTATAGATATAAACTTTATTCCTATTTTAGTTTAATGTTTTAACTATTGCTTTGGCAGCCTCGCAAGACTCCAGAAACTGACAAAACCCCTAACCGAGACTAACTATTTTAGCCTTTTTTACCCATGACACCTAATGACAGCCACGCCCACCTCTGCAACTATTCCCGTGTGAGTCGGGGATCATATCGGGGGGTGCCATGACGATTCTTGCGATCGATCAGGGGACGACCAGCACGCGGGCGATTGTGTTTGATGAACAGGGCGCGCCCCGCGCCACCGCTCAAATAGAGTTGCCGCAGATATTTCCACGCCCCGGCTGGGTGGAACATGACGGCGAAGAGATCTGGTGCGCCACGGTGGCGGTCTGCCGCGACGCGCTGGCGCAGGCGCATTTGACCGCTAGCGACATCGCCGCCATCGGAATAACCAATCAGCGGGAAACCACATTGTTGTGGGACCGCGCGACCGACACTCCATTGCACAACGCCATTGTCTGGCAGGACCGGCGCACAGGCGATATGTGTGACGGTTTGCGAGGCCGCGGGCTGGAAGCCGAAGTGCAGGCGAAGACCGGCTTGTTGCTCGATCCGTATTTTTCCGCCCCCAAATTGGCCTGGTTGTTGGACCATGTGGACGGCGCGCGCGCCAAGGCCGAGGCGGGCGAGTTGGCGTTTGGCACCGTGGATTCATTTCTGTTGTGGCGCCTAACTGGAGGAACCCACGCGACGGACGCTACCAACGCCGCACGCACCCAGTTATTCAACATCCACGATCAAGATTGGGATGACGACTTGTTGGAGCTCTTCCGCATTCCCCGCGCCGTGCTGCCGGTGGTTCTGGACAATGCGGCGGATTTTGGCGTGACTGACCCAGCCCTCTTCGGCGCGCCCATCGCCATTTCCGGCATGGCGGGTGACCAGCAGGCCGCCGCCATCGGCCAGGCCTGTTTTACGCCCGGCATGATCAAAAGTACCTATGGCACTGGTTGTTTCGCGTTAATCAACACGGGCTCGGTCGCAGCCGAGTCCACGCACAAGTTGCTGACCACCATCGCCTACCGGTTGAATGGCGATGTGACCTACGCCCTAGAAGGCAGCATCTTTGTCGCCGGCGCCGCGGTGCAGTGGTTGCGCGACGGATTGGGCGTGGTCGCGAATGCGGCGGAAACCGCTGCGCTGGCCCGCGCCGCCCATCCGGACAGCGAGGTTTGTCTGGTGCCCGCCTTCACCGGCTTGGGCGCGCCGCATTGGAACCCAAGCGCGCGTGGCGCGATATATGGGTTAACGCGAGATTCGGGCCCAGCGGAGTTGACCCGCGCGGCGCTGGAATCGGTTGGGTTTCAAACTCGAGATTTGTTCGATGCGTTCGATGCTGATGGCGCAAATATAAATAACGGCGCAGCGCTAAGGGTGGATGGCGGCATGGCGGCCAATGACTGGGCGATGCAGTTCCTTGCCGATATTCTGGATACGCCCGTGGAACGCCCCGAACTGTTTGAAACCACGGCGCTGGGCGCGGCCTTGCTAGCGGGAATGCATTCCGGCGTTTATCCCGGCCCGCGCGAGCTCGCTCGGAAATGGCGATGCGGCGCGCGGTTTGAACCCGCCATGGACGCCGTCACCCGCACCGCCCTTCTCGACCGGTGGCGCACGGCCCTGCGGCGCACGCTTTACAACGGGTAAAAGATCATCATGGATTATTTATATCTTGTATTAGGACTTCTGGTCCTGGTGATTGGTGGCGAAGCGGCGTTGCGCGGCGCGGTAGGGCTAGCGCAGGCGCTGGGTGTATCGGCGGCGATTATTGGGCTGACCGTCATGGGGTTTGGCACCTCGGCTCCAGAATTGGTGGTCACGGTGCGCGCGGCGCTGGACGGCAATGTGGATATCGGTGTCGGCAACATCGTCGGCAGCAACATTGCCAATTCCCTGTTGATTTTAGGCATCGGCGCGTTGATCTGCCCGTTGTTCTGCGACCCGCGCGCGGTGCGCCGCGACGGCGCGGTCATGGTGTTGGCGGTGACGGCATTCTGTCTGATTGGTCTGACAGGGGAAATTCAACAATGGCAGGGCGGCGTGATGGTCGCGTCGCTGGTCGCCTTCATCGTGTGGAGTTATTTCCACGACAAGAAACATCACGACCCCGCCGCCGCGTTGCACGAAGACTTTGCCAAAGAAACGCCAGGCGTGTCCACGAACAAGCTCCACATCACGCTCTACATGATCGTCGGTCTTGCGGGGTTATCCTTCGGCGCGGATTTAATGGTTAACAGTGCGGTACGCATCGCCGAACGCGCCGGGCTGCCGCAATCCATCATCGGGTTGACCATTGTCGCCTTCGGCACCTCCCTGCCGGAATTGGGTGCCACCGCGATTGCAGCGTGGCGGCGCCATACGGACATTGCAGTGGCCAGTGTGCTAGGTAGCAATATTTTCAACATTCTGGGCGTGTTAGGCGTCGGCGCGTTGGTCACGCCGCTGTCCATCGCCCCCAATATCGCGAACCTTGATCAGTGGATAATGCTGGCGGCGACGATGTTACTGATGCCAGTGATCATTTCCGGGTGGCGTATCGACCGACGCGAAGGGCTCGTGCTATTCGCCCTATACCTCGCCTATGTCTCGTCGATGGCGTTCCGGGTGTAATTGAGGGCCGCGTCAAAAATATCGAAGTTCCTTAGTCCCGAAGGTGCCAAATCAGGCGTCGGTTTGCTAATAATAAACGGCACGGTTTGTTCGGTCGGCCCGCCATGACTGCGCAGCGGTTCGGTCAACCCGGACAAGTCATGATCCTGCGCCCGGCTGCCCAAGGTCATGTGCCGCTCCGACACGACGACGAGGTCGCCAACGCGTTCCGGGGGCAGTCCAAATTTGGCGCAGGCAGTGGCGTTGTCCATAACATCGGTGACTCCTGGTATCGCGCGCAGACGGTCGGGGATATCACCCGCGTCGTCGATATAAATGGTGGCATAGGACCCCAGTGCACCATGGTGCACTACATAGGGGTCGGTAATCGGCAGGATAACCTTAGCGTGGCCTTCGCCATACCACGCATCCAATTGATCCTGCAAATACACTACGTTAGGGGCACCGGTCGCCGGGTCATGCTTTGCGTTCATGCCATGATCAGCCGTCAACGCAAGAGTGCAACCCAGAGCGTCAAGCTGCGCCCAGTAGCCATCCATCATAGCGTAAAAAGCGTTGGCCTCCACCGTGCCCGGCGCGTGTTTGTGCTGCACGTAGTCGGTCGTCGACAGATACATGATGTCCGGCCGGTCCCGCATCATAAGCTTGACCCCGGCGGCGAAAATGAATTCCGACAGCGCCGCGCTGTAGACCGACGGCACGGGCATATCAACCAGGTCGACCACACCGTCCACACCATTATCGGCTATCGTCACCTCATCCGCCTTTTCTGACGAAAAACATACCCCCTTGAGTTCATGACCTAATTGGAGGCGCAGCTTGTCCTTCGCGGTGATCACGACCACCTTGGCGCCGGCATCGGCGAACGCTGCCAGGATGGTGCCGCAGCGCATGAATTTCGGGTCGTTCATCATCACTTCCGATCCATCATCGGGATCGAGGAAGAAATTACCGGAAATGCCATGCACCGAAGGAGGCCTACCGGTGACAATGGAAATGTTGTTCGGATTGGTGAAGCTGGGTACAACGCAATCGGCGGTCCGGTTGGTCCCCGCTACGCGCGCCTGCGCTAGCCACGGCATAACACCCGCCGCGACAGCTTCATCCATATAGGCCGGTTCCGAGCCATCGACGCACACCACCACCAGCGGCGCTTCAGGCCAGGTATAAACCCGGCCATTGACCGTAATCAGTCGGTCCGCATTTGGGTCCGTCATGACGCCACCTTTTCGAATTGCACGCCCATTTCCACCAAGGTTTGGTCGACAGCCTTCAACGCGCCGTTCATTTCCAAAGCGCCGAGATGACCAATACATCCAATCCGAAAACTGTCTACTTTGGTCAGCTTGCCGGGATAGATGACATAACCTTTATCCTGAAGCTTGTCATAAAATTCGGTGAACACGAATTTCCGGTCCTCGGGCATGCGGAAGGTGACTATCGTCGGCGCTTGCAGAGTATCGTCCAGCAACGGCGTGAAGCCCCGGGCGCGCATGCCCGACACAAGTATATCGCAGTTTTCCCGATACCTCGCATAGCGCCCTGCGACACCGCCTTCGGCTTCGTGTTCCAGCAAGGCTTGTTCAAAAGCCGCAACCACATGGGTTGGCGGCGTGAACCGCCACTGGCCGGTCTTCTCCAGGGCCGCCCACTGGTCGGCCAAATCCAAACTCAGAGAATGCGAATTGCCCGCGCACTCGCTCAGCACATCCGCGCGACACAACACGAAGCCAATTCCCGGCACGCCTTCCAGGCATTTATTCGCCGACGCTGCCAACGCGTCAAAAGGAGTCTCCCGCGCGTCGATAGGCAGGGCGCCAAAGGCGCTCATCGCGTCGATCAACAGCCGTCGGCCCGCCGCCGCCGTCACCGCCGCGATGTCTTCAATGGGATTAAGAATGCCAGACGTCGTTTCGCACTGCACAACAATGACATGCGTAATCGCCGGGTCATCCGCCAATCGTGCCGCCACTATAGTAGGGTTGGGGGGAACGTCCTCGTCGGTTTCATAGGTGCTGTAGGCGCGGCCCAGATAGTCGCAAATCGTCGCGATCCTGTGGCCATAGGCACCGTTGATCAGGATCAACGCTTTACCGTCATCCGGCAGGAACGTCGCGACCATCGCTTCGACCGCGAAGGTGCCACTGCCTTGCAAAGGCACCGCGACATGACTGCTTTGACCATCCGCGAGTTCAACCAGGCGGTCCAGCACCCGCCGGTTCATGGCGATGAACGCCGCGTCCCGTGACCCCCAGTCACGGAGCATCGCCGCCTTCGTTTCCGCCGATGTCGTCAGGGGACCCGGCGTCAATAGATACGGGTCACGGTTTGCTGAATTCACGTAATATGTTCCGTTCGTTTTGTTAAATTATCGGTTGGTCGGCATGGTGTATTGCACACCTTCCCGGATGCCGCTGGGCCAGCGCGACGATACCGTTTTCATCTTCGTAAAGAAGCGAATCGATTCAGGCCCGTGCATTTGCGTATCGCCGAACTTCGAACGTTTGGATCCGCCGAAATTGTGAAACGCCATGGGCACCGGAATTGGCACGTTGACGCCGATCATGCCTACATCAACCTTGTCCGTAAAGGTCCTCGCAGCATCTCCGTCGCGGGTGAAAATTGCGACGCCATTGGCGTATTCATTGCCGTTAATCATGGCCACAGCCGCATCGAAATCATTTGCCCTGGCGACCGACAACACAGGACCAAAAATCTCATCCTTGTAGATTGACATGTCGGTCGTCACTTTGTCGAACAATGTGCCACCCACGTAGAAGCCATTTTCATAGCCCTGCAAGCTTGCGCCGCGCCCATCGACAAGCAGGTCGGCACCAGAAGCGACACCTTGATTGATATAGTCTTCAACGCGCGCCTTGGCCTGGGCCGTAATCAATGGCCCCATATCGGCTTCGGGATCATTATAGGGCCCCATCCGCAATCCGGCCACCTTCGGCACAAGACGTTCGTTAAGCGCCTCGGCAGTGCCTTCGCCCACGGGGACGACGACCGAAATCGCCATGCAGCGTTCCCCAGCAGATCCATAAGCGGCACCCATCAACGCATCCACCGCCTGATCCATATCAGCATCGGGCATCACGACCATGTGGTTCTTCGCGCCGCAGAATGCCTGGACACGCTTATTCAAGGCCGTACCGGTTTGGTATACATGCTCGCCAACCAAGGTCGACCCGACAAAGCTGATGGCGGGCACGTCCGGATGCGTCACTAAGGCGTTGACCGCGTCCTTGTCGCCATTCACCACATTCCAGATGCCGTTCGGCAAGCCAGCTTCGCGCCAGAGTTCGGCCAAGAACATGGGCGCGGACGGATCGCGTTCGGAAGGTTTGTTGATGAAGGCGTTGCCACACGCTACAGCCATGACACCCATCCAGCACGGGATCATGACCGGAAAATTGAACGGTGTAATGCCGCCGACAACGCCAATCGGTTCACGCATCGAAAAGGTGTCGATGCCGCCACCAACATTGGGCGACAATTCGCCTTTCAACAAATGCGGGACGCCACAAGCGAATTCAGTCACATCGATGCCGCGTTGGATGGACCCCTTCGCATCTTCAATGGTTTTGCCGTGTTCCCGGCCCACTATTTCCGCCAAGGTATCTATATTTTGGATGACCAGTTCGCGGAACTTGAACACCACCCCCGCACGGCGCGGTGCGGGCGTCGCCGCCCAGTCCGGAAACGCCGCCAAGGACGATTTTACGGCGGTGTCGACATCTTCCGCTGACGCGTAGGCCAACGAGGCGCTCACCTCCCCGGTTGCAGGGTTGTACACGTCGCCGAACCGGCCACTGCGACCTTCAACATGCCCGCCGTTGATAAAATGCTTAATCGTCTTGGCCATCACTTAAATTCCCCTTAAAGCATGCGCTCCAACGATCAGGCGCTATATTTTCACCCTTACAGCTTTGCGACAACGCCGCGAATGATGTCAAACATTTTGTCGATATCCGCCTTATCCGCAACGAAAGGCGGCGCGACTATGACCGTGTCCCCGGTCATTTTCACCAGAACACCAGCGTTATAAAAATCCTTCACCGCCTGGCCCCCACGAACGCCCGGCGTTCCGTCCCTTGGTGCCATGTCGAACGCACCCAGAAGGCCTATGCCGCGAATGTCAGTCACGATATCGGCATCCCGCATGGCGAACAATTGATCAAGGAAGTAGTCCTCCATCTCGGCAGACTTTTTGAACAGTCCATCGTTCTCGTAAATGTCGAGTGTCGCAATGCCCGCCGCGCAGGCCGCCGGGTGGGCGGAGTAGGTATAACCGTGGAAGAATTCAATGCCGGTTTCCGGTGCGGCTTCGGTGATGGTCTTGTATACCTTTTCACTCGCGACGACCCCACCCATGGGAATCGACCCGTTGGTCAAGGCCTTGGCGATCGTCATGATGTCGGGGGTGACGCCAAATCGTTGCCCGGCGAAATTTTCACCCAAGCGACCGAACCCGGTGATGACCTCATCAAAAATCAGCAAAATGCCCTGTTCGTCACAAATTTCCCGTAGGCGTTCCAGATAGCCTTTCGGCGGCACATAGCACCCGATGGAACCCGCAACCGGCTCAACTATGCAGGCCGCAATCGTTTCTCCGCCATGAATGTCGCAGAAACGCTGTAGGTCATTCGCCAGCTCTGCACCGTTTTCCGGTTGGCCCCGCGAAAATCGGTTTTCCTCCAACCAAGTGTGACGCATATGCACGACACCCGGTAGTCCCAACCCGTACATTTCACGATTGCGTACTATCCCGCCAATCGAGAATCCACCGAAGTTCACACCATGATACCCACGTTCCCGTCCCACTAAACGCTGTCGTTGCCCTTCGCCGCGCACCCGATGGTAGAGAATGGCGATCTTGAGCGCCGTCTCAATGGCTTCCGATCCCGAATTGGCGAAGAAGACATAGTCCAAATCTTCTGGCGTCAGATTTTTGACCCGACGCGCCAATTCGAAAGCGGCGGGGTGGCCGTGCTGGAATGATGGCATATAGGCCAATTCCTGCATCTGTTCATAGACGGCGTCAGCAATTTCCTGGCGGCTTTGCCCCGCAGGACAACAGAACAGGCCAGACACCGCGTCCATAATGTCATGGCCAGTGTGGCTTGTGTAATGCACGCCTTTACCTTCGACAACCAAGCGGGGATTTTTCTTAAAATCTCGATTCGCCGTAAACGGCATCCAGTGATTTTCCAAGTCGTTCGTCGGATACCGCATGTCTTTCTCCTTAGTGGCGTAACCGAAACGGAGTTTCCCATCCCGTTCGATCAGTTGCCCCACAAGATAAATAAGTTGGTGCGCTGATTAGCGAACTGCTTGGAAACCAAGCCTTTCGATCAGGTCTCGAGCGATGAGGCTTATTTCGATTCATTCAAATTCGATAATGTGACCAGCGACACGGCAAAAACAACCACTAAATTACATCGCCCTCAAACCAGAGCCGACCTTTGCGATCCTCAATCTCAACCACCCACAAATCAGGGTCTCGATCGGTCTGTCTGGCAATATAGTCATCAGCCTCGCGTTCCGGCGCCCGTTCGCCTTTAAGGGCGGCCAACCACGCCATGTTTCCATCAAGGTCACGAGTTTGAGTATAAACCAGGCAACCGTCGCCAAGCGTATTGATTTTCAGAATCAACAGCCCCCGATCATTATCGCCGTGGCGCACGACAAAGGCGGGAACCCCCGCCGTCGCGCATTTCCGCAAATGGGCCTGGACCCAGTATTCTGATTTCAGTCTAACTTCACGCATAAGCCTATGATAAAGCGGTTTGCGTCAGTTGGTCAGCTTATTATTTCAGCGACATAAGGCGGCAACGCAAATGCCGCGCGATGCATCTCCGGCGTGTAATAGCGCGTTTCAATTCCTGCCACCGCAAAACGACGTTTCAATACCTCTTGTGACACAGCAAAAGGCGCGTCGTTGCCCGACACCATACAAAATGCCAGAAAACCACCATAATTCGCTGGTACAGGCGCCAGATAACATGCCGCCTCCGGAAATGAATCGGTTAAACGCAGATACGGTCGTGCCAACCATTCCGGTTCGGCGAAAGGCACGCCGAATTGCGACACCAAAACCCCATCCGCCGCCAAACGGTCGCGACAATTTTGATAGAATGATGATTGGAATAACGCCTCGCCCGGCCCCACAGGGTCGGTGGAATCGATAAGAATGACGTCGTATTGATCATGGCTTGCCGCTACATGTGCCACCCCATCGCCAATGATGAGGTTGGTTCGAGGGTCTTCAAACGCCGCCCCGCAGATTGACGTCATATGCTCACGACAACAATCGACAACCGCCTTATCGATTTCAACCACGGTAACGGATACGACGCTGTCATGTTTCAAAACTTCTTCCAAAGCGCCGCCATCACCGCCGCCGATGATAAGCACCCGGCGCGGCGCGGCATGCGCCAATAACGGTACATGCACAATCATTTCGTGGAACACGAATTCGTCGCGTTCAGTGGTCTGTACAACGCCATCCAGCGCCAGCACCCGGCCAAACAACTTATTTTCGAACAGCAGAATATCGTAATGGTCGCCCCGTTGACGGGCCAGAACTTCATCCATTTTCAACTGAAGGCGCCACGCCCCGTACACGACGTCCAGCTCCTCCATCCATTCACTCATCTCGCGATGCTTTCAGGGTCGACCAGCCGCTCGATATAACGCGGCAGTGCAAAGGCACCTAAATGAACCCCAGGAGTATAGTAATTGGTTGCCAACATCGCCGCTGCGAAACGGCCCTGCAATACATCCAACGGCGTTGCTCGTACGCCGGGATCGTCACTCCCCCATCCGAACGCCATGCAGCCGCCAATGTAGGTCGGCACGGTCGCAGTATAACTACTGACGTCGGCAAATAACGTGCGTAACGCGCGCATTGTCTGACGAAGCTCATCACCTTGCATAAACGGCACACCGTTTTGCGTCACCAACACGCCGCCGGGCGCAAGGCAACGGTGACAGGCCGCATAAAATTTTTCGGTGAACAAAATCTCTCCAGGTCCAATCGGGTCCGTTGAATCAATGAGGATAACGTCATAGCGCCGATCCGTTGTCATCGCGAATTCCGCGCCATCGGCGATAACGATCTCAACGCGCGGATCGTCGAAGGCGTCGCCACAGATCGACCGCAAATGTTGTTTGGAAAACGCGACCACGTCAGCATCAACTTCTACCAAAGTGACATGCTCGATACTTTGATGTTTGAGCACTTCCTCCATTAAGCCGCCGTCGCCGCCGCCAACGATCAAGACGTCATCCGCCGCGCCATGCGCAAGTATGGGCGTGTGCGCCAGCATTTCATGGTACACGAATTCATCACGTTCCGTAGTTTGAATGACGCCATTCAAGGTCAGAACATGACCGAAAATTTCATTCCTGAAGAGCCGTAAATGCTGCGAACCATTATTGGATTCATGCAGAATTTCATCGATCCTATAGCGTGCGCCAAACCCGTTATACAGCGTCTCCTCAAACCACTCCGACCGGGGTCGCTCAGAAGGGTCTTCCGGCATTACCGGCACCCTCGAAGATGTTCGCCAACATCGACCCGTTCCGGCTGAAACGCCTCCCGCAGCACCTGAATCGCGTTTTCCGGTTTCGCATCTCCGCACATGAAAATATCCATCGCCGCATAGCCGTGTTCAGGCCATGTGTGGATGCTAATATGGGATTCCGCCAAAACCGCCACCCCAGAAACGCCTAAATTCAGTGTGAAATGATGTAAATGAATATGTAATAACGTGGCTTCAGCTACTTCGACACATTTTTTCAACGTTTCTTCAATAAAATCAATGTCATCCAACCGAGAAGCTCCCCAAAAATCAACAATCAAATGGGTGCCCGCAAAGGTGATGCCATCACGCTCTGTGAAAAAATCTTTCCGGCTCGAACCCGGCCGTGCGGGCACAGCATGTTCGCTCAAAGCTTCAAATTCGACATGTGAAACGTTCGAGATTGGGGCGAGAGCGCCCCCATCGCTACTGCTATTTGACATTCGAATCACTCCACACCGACGACAAATTCGGCGGTCTCAATCATTTTTAAATTCGTCGCAGGATATGAAAGCAGACAGACGGATTTGCAAGCGTTTTTTAAAACCCTGGCGACACATAACCGCTTACTTTGATGTGCGCGGGCCTTAAAATTTTGTATTCTCGGAAACTATCTTCCGGTTATCGTAGCGCGTACCTTCGTCACGGGCCGCCACTACCCCTAAACTCGATGCTAACGCAGGGTCAGGCGCATCACGCTGAAGACAATTACCATCCGCTACAACCCCTGCCACAATAAAAAAATGCGTGATGGACATCACCCTTTATTTTTACCATGCCTTTATAAAGGTGATGTATTCACGATTACCCCAATGTCTACATCGATCTAGAACCGAATGACATCCGCGCTGACATCACCATTCACCGTCCCGCCGATGCCCATCTCCAACACAATCCAGCATACAGCCGTCGACTACCCTCCCTACCTACACGCGGCCTTTGGCAACCAACACGCAAACAATGCACAAATTAACGCCGATCATAAAGGGTACAATTCCCACCCCAACAAAATTTGAATTGTCCACTTCGAACATGCCAGAAACCATTCCATGGATGATTAGTTATACCACCAATTATAACTTTATATTTAAGTGAACTCATCGATGATGTTCAGCGTCCAGTAAACCCGCCCCTCGTCAGTCCGGTCATGGACAAAGTCATAGGAGCAGACATGATTAGGGCGCTCTGGCCGGAGCCGGGTGCACTACCCCGCCATTCAGCCAACATCGCCCTTTCTTTGGCTGTCCCTGCGGCACTTTTAACCCCTCACGCTGCCAAATCGGCTCGACCCTTTTTTCGCCAATTTCCCAAACTGTGGCCAGTATGTGCGAAAGGACGTTAGTACGTCTTAATTCTATTCCGCGTCCAATGGCACTTTCAGGGGAATGCTTCGGCGGTGATAGCCATCCTGCCGCCCGTTGGCGCGGCCGCTATCATAGGCGTTGATCATCCAATGTGGCAGGATGGGGCCGTCTTTGCAGGCAAGCCAGAGCCGCAAAAGATGCCGCCGTTCGCCGAAATCTTCAAAATCTTGGAAGGCGCAACGACTGTGCAAGATCGTGTGATTGCAGAGAAACTGGATGTCGCCGAGCCTAAATTCCATATCCAGAAAGAATGCCGGATCGTCCGCGATACTGTCTACTAGCGCCAAGGCCTCCTTCTGCTCGTCGGTGAAAAGACGAACCCCTGGCAAGGCCTGTGCCTTGTAAATATGTCCCCGCACATAGTGGCCAATCATGCGGCCATCCTCGTGCATAAACAGTGGCACGTCGACCAGACGGTTCTGATCGTCAGGGTTTTCGCTCACAAAAGAACGCTGCAAAGGCTGCATCAGCACCGCGGCCAGGTCCGGTCGGCGACGCGCAATTTCATTGTAGATAGCGGTGGAGGAAACAATCAGAGAGTCTCCACCTGCTTTTGCAGGTTTCCGGCAGAACAGTCCGACGATATCCGCCGTATCCGTATGGAAAGCTAAACGGTCTGTCCGTTCGTAGCCGCGCGACGTCGCTTTTTCCATGTCGCGTCGGATGTTTTTGACGTGCCCCAGCGCATGACCTTTGCTGTTTTGCGAAACGGGCAAGCCCATATGCACCCCGAGGCCCCAATAAACGCGTGCAGTTTTATCCATTGACCATTCGTCAACTGGCAAGCCTCGCAACATGGCAAAGCCGCGCCCATGCAGAATGTCCGATTTGATGTCGGCCAGCGTCGCTTCGATCGTTGGCAATGGAAAGTCGCGTATTGTGATATCGAGTATATCGAGATCCGCAACGCTATCCGCTGCCAATTCAATTTCGGCAATTTCATTCGATGTCCAATGATACAGCCATTCGCCAGGGTGCTTGGCCATATATGGGCCCCGCCAGTCTTGTGGCCCGGTGTAGTGAATCGGGCCTTGATTTATGTCACCCATCAAAAGACTACCTCCTTGAACGTTCCGTGCACATGGCCGCCGCCTGCTTTTGCCCAACATTTCCCATTTGGAATGCCACCGGTCAGGTTATTGACGGCACTTCCGTAATGT
>JAPKDL010000176.1 GCA_028822585.1 Alphaproteobacteria bacterium
GTCGGCGTGTCGGGAAAATCGCCAAACACCACAAACCCCACAAGGGTCACCCAAACCAACAGCGTGTAGTTGAACGGTTGCAGGACCGAGGCGGGCGACATTGACAAGGCCTTCAACAACATCAGATGCGCCGCCGTCGACATTCCCGCTAAAGCCAGTAAAAACGCCCAGCCCGACACATCAGGCCAAGTCCAGTAAACCGGGGCGACGGCGCCGGTGATGATCACGCCGATCACGCCCATATACAACATTGATGTGCCGGCTTCGTCCTTCAAACTGACAATGCGCGTTAACACCATATATAGCGCGAACAGAATGGCGGTGATCAGCGCGTAGACCATGCCGATATCGACGGTGCGGAAACTGGGCCGTAAAATGATAAGGATGCCTGCAAATCCGACCAAAACGGCGACCCATCGGCGCAACCCCACCCGTTCACCCAGGAACGGGACCGACAACGCAGTAACGATCAATGGGGACACCGCCAAAATGGCATGGGAGTCGGCCAACGGCAGCGTCTGGACCGACAAAATGAAAAAGCCTATTTCCGCGACGATGACCAACGACCGAAGTATTTGCAGCCAGAAGCACGATGTCTGCAGGCCTGTACGAATACCATTTCGAACCCCATGGCCCCGCGCGTTGATCACCACCGCCACAATCGCGAACACCGCAAAGCGCATCACCAGCAATTGTGGCGCTGGATACCCGACAGATAGATGTTTGGTGATGGCGTCCTGAAGCGCGAATACGATCATCGCCGCAATAAAAATCGTGATGGCCTTGCCCGTATCCGTCACCTGTCTGAATGCCTCCAACACGCGAATTTTCACGCAGCGCCGTTTATGCGGGGCCGCAGCGCGGCGTAAATTGTGGAGTGAATGGGCGTCGGAACGCCGGTATGCGCACCCAACCGGTGTACGGCGCCGGACAACCATTCGACTTCCAACCGTCGGCCACGCTCCAGGTCAACCGCTAGAGAGGCCTTGACCGGCGCGGACCTGTCGAGCCAGTCCATGCAGCAATCTATGATGTCGTCGGGTAAATCTACGCCCGTCGCCCGGCCCACGGCCACCGTTTCGCGCATGGCGTTGCGATACACGTCGCGCATGACCGGATCGGCGCGCACCACGCCGGTGTCCTCGCCGGTCAACGAATTCATTCCGCTATTCGCCGTTAACAGCACAAATTTCGACCACAGCATGACTTGCACGGCAGGGGTCACCGCCGCCTCAATGCCGGCGTTGTTCAACGCTACCGCGAAGGCCGTCGCGTGAGGACTTAGGGTGCCATACGCTTCGCCGAATTCAATCTTGGCCATCTGATTGTTGCGCTTCACCACGCCCGGTTCGACGATTGTCGCGGAAATATACGCCGCCCCGCCTAGGGCCCTGCTGTCGCCTAAAACCGAATCGATCATGCCCACACTTTCAACACCATTTTGCAAGGTGACGACAACCGTGTCGGGGCCCATCATTGGTTTACAGAGTTCCGCAGCGTTGAGCGTGTCGTACATTTTGACGCAAAACAAAATGACATCCACCGGGCCAATCGTCGCCGGGTCGTCTGTCGCGTTGACCGGATCGATAGTGAAGTCGACGCCGCCGAAATCCCGAATGCGCAACCCGTTCGCCTGCATCGCGTCCAAATGCGCGCCACGGGCAATCAACGCTACATCATTCCCGGCGCGCGCCAAACACGCGCCATAATACGCGCCAATCCCACCGGCCCCCATGATCGCAATCCGCATAATTATCCCCTACGCTGTTACGCCGTCGTTAATTCCGGAAGGCCGCTATACAAATCCAGCGCTTCCGGATTGGCCAGGGCTTCCTGATTTTTGACTTCTCGGCCATGCACGACATCGCGCACCGCCAGCTCAGTGATTTTGCCGGATCGGGTACGGGGGATGTCGGTGACCTGGATGATCTTGGCGGGCATATGTCGCGGGGTGCAGTTTTGCCGAATGCGTTTGCGGATGCGGTCGCGCAAGGCGTCGTCCAGCACCACGCCGTCCCGCAAAACCGTAAACAGCACGACGCGCGTGTCGTTGTCCCAATCCTGTCCGATGACAAGACCTTCGACGACTTCATCGAGCTGTTCGACCTGCCGATAGATTTCCGCCGTACCGATGCGCACCCCGCCGGGGTTCAATGTCGCGTCGGATCGGCCATAAATGACGTAGCCGCCATTGTCGGTCAGCTCCAGGAAATCGCCGTGGCACCAGATATTGGGGAATTTGTCGAAATAGGCGTCGTGGTAGCGTTCGCCGGACTCATCGTCCCAAAAGTACAGCGGCATGGTAGGAAAAGCCTTGGTGCAGACCATTTCGCCCTTTTTACCTTGAATGGAATTGGCCTCATCGTCGAACACATCGACTGCCATGCCCAAAACCGGCACCTGGATTTCACCACGATGGACCGGCCCGATGGGATTTCCGCCCAGGAAACACCCGACAATATCGGTGCCGCCCGCAATGGAGGACAGGCAGATATCGCGCTTCACATGGTCGTAGACGTAATCAAAACCTTCCGCTACCAAAGGCGATCCTGTGGACGTCATGGTCCGAACTGTTGAAAGTTCGTGGGTCTCCATCGGGCGCACCCCGGCCTTGGCCAGCGCGTCGATGTATTTCGCCGACGTGCCGAACATTGTCATTTTCACATCATCTGCGAAATCAAATAGGACGTTCCCGTCGGGATAAAACGGCGACCCGTCATACAGTAACAATGTCGCACGCGCCGCCAAGCCCGACGCCAGCCAGTTCCACATCATCCACCCGCAGGTGGTGAAATAAAACACACGGTCATCTGGTTTTATGTCGCAATGAAGCACGTGCTCCTTCACATGCATCAGCAACACCCGCCCGGCGCCATGCACGATGCATTTTGGCTTTCCCGTCGTGCCGGACGAATACATGATGTAAAGTGGCGCATCGAAGGGCATTTGTTCAAAGTTGATATCCGCCGCTGCATATGGCGCGGTCGCTTCCGCCAGGGTTACGGCGTTGGGGATGCTGGAGACATCAGGATTGTCTTCGATCAGCGGGCAGACGATGACTTTACGCACGGATGGCAAGTCTCCGATGAAAGACGCCACGCGGCTCCGTGAATCATGCGCCTTTCCGTTATAAAAATACCCGTCGGCGGTAAATAGAACGGTTGGTTCCACCTGGCCAAACCGGTCCAGAACGCCACGGTCGCCAAAATCCGGCGAAGATGACGTCCATACGGCACCCAGAGATGTTGTCGCCAACATGGCGATGATGGCGTCGGGTGAGTTGGGGATAAATCCGGCGCATCGGTCGCCTGGCCCCACGCCGAAATCCCGCAAGGCTTGGGCCAATGTGGACACCGCGTCGTAAAGCTCGCGCCAGGACAACTCGCGTCGGACTTTGTCTTCGGCCTGAAAGATTAGAGCCGGTGCGTCATCACGGCGGCGCAACAGGTTTTCGGCAAAATTCAGTCGCGCATCGGGGAAGAATTTGGCGCCGGGCATTTTGTCGCCATTGATGATGACGCGTTCGCCCCAGTTTTCGGCGATCAGGCCGCAATAGTCTCGGATGGAGACCCAGAATTTTTCCATCTCGGTGATGGAAAAGGCGTGCAGGGCAGCATAATCCGGCAACTTCACGTTCCACTGGCATTCGACCGAGGCGTGGAACGCGGTCATGTTTGCGCTCTCAATTTTCGCTGCCGACGGGGTCCATAACGGCTTGGCCATGTCCGGCTCCTATGATGTTTAACGCTTCTCGATTGGATAACACGGGCGCGGGGTCACGCCAACGGGATGTGGCGTTATTCTCTGTTGGGAGCGGATCGTATTTGCGCGGCGCGATCCCGGTGTTTGTCGGTGATGTGGCCCCGTAAAGCACGCCACGCCACCCAAAGCGCCGCCGCATCATCTGTATAACCCAGTATGAGTAGAAAATCAGGAATAAGGTCTATTGGCATGATGAAATAGGCCAGTGCGCCCAAAACCGAAGCTTTTACGCGGAAGGGTGTCGCCGGGTCCTGGAAACAACGCCACGACGCGACGATTTCGCGCCAGAATCTGCGCCAGGATTTTACGCCTTTATTTTCCATGTTCCTAGATATGGGCACTATAACGCCGGTCTGCTATACCCCTGCACAACGCGAACCAAAGGATAATCCAATATGGAACTACACGGCATACCGGCGATCGTGACCGGCGGCGCGTCGGGATTGGGTGCCGGGGCGGCGCGGGCGCTGGCCAAAGGCGGCGCCAAGGTCGCTCTCTTCGACATGAACATGGATGGCGCGAGGGCCGTTGCGGATGAAATTGGCGGCATCGCGATCGAGTGCAACGTCGCCGACGCCGCCAGTGGGGAAGCCGCCGTGGCCGCCGCTAATCAGGCGCATGGCCCCGCCGGTATTTGCGTGAATTGTGCCGGAATCGGGACTGCGGGCCGCATTGTTGGGCGCGACGGACCGGTGGCGTTGGATGCCTATGCCAAGGTCATTCAAGTTAATCTTATCGGCACGTTCAATATTTTACGGCTCGCGGCGGCGGGAATGATGACGCGCGATGCCAACGAAGGCGGAGAACGCGGCGTCATTATCAACACCGCCTCCATCGCGGCCTATGACGGGCAGATCGGGCAAGCGGCGTATGCGTCTTCCAAAGGCGGCATTGTCGGGTTGACCTTGCCTGCGGCGCGGGAATTAGCCCAACACGGCGTGCGGGTGTTGGCCATTGCGCCGGGGCTGTTCGCCACGCCGATGCTGATGGGACTGCCGCAGAATGTACAAGACAGCCTTTCTGCGACCCTACCGTTTCCATCCCGCTTTGGCCAACCGGAGGAATACGCCAAGCTGGTGTTGCACATGATCGACAACGCGATTTTGAACGGGGAGGTCGTCCGGCTCGACAGCGCGCTGCGCATGGCGCCGCGCTAGGGAACTTTGTTATTTATGGGGTTGCCGCGCGGCGACGCGACGGCGAGCGTCCGCCAGTTCCGTAGCATTTAAATCTTTCTCAATGCGTGTGTCCGGTTGCTTAATGTGACGGTGCGGTACTGGTCGCGCAGACGGTTG
>JAPKDL010000009.1 GCA_028822585.1 Alphaproteobacteria bacterium
CGACGGATTGATTTAAATTAAGGACGAGGCCATAGCGCAATGAAGGTCATAATCTATGGTGGTGGCGTGATCGGTACGTCGATCGCCTATTTCCTGAACTAACGCGGCGTTGAAGTGGTAGTGGTTGAACGCACCGGCGTCGCCGATGCGGCGTCCGGCAAGTCGGGCGGGTTTCTGGCGCGTGACTGGTGCGACGGGTCGCCGCTGGCCCCGCTGGCGCGCCGCGGCTTTGATTTGCATGGATTTCTAGCGAACAGCCTGGACCAAGACTGGGGCTACCGCCAGGTCGAAACGTTGAGAGTAATTGCCAGCGTCCCGAGCGACGTTGGTCCATATCGTAATCTACCCTCGCTCGCGTGGCTTGGGGAAGACGCCGCCGTGTACAGCCAACTCGGGTCTCCGGAGACGACCGCACAGATCAGCCCCACCGCCTTCACCAACGCCATGATGGATGCGGCGATAGACGGCGGCGCAAAGCTGGTCGCGGGGTGCGTTGATGGGGTTGTGCTTTCCCCTGACGGCGACAGAGTTACCGGTGTTATGATCGATGGGGCGATATTGTCGGGTGACGCGGTAGTAATCGCAATGGGGCCCTTTGGTCGGTGCTTGCCTGCCAATGGCTGCAGCTGCCGCCAACAGGCGGCGCGAAGGGCCATAGCCTGGTGTTCGACAACACACCGTCGCCAGAATCGCTGTTCGTTGAGCTTGAAAACGGCGATAGAGAGATGACTACACCGGAGATAAACCCACGCCCCAACGGCACAATCTATGCCTGTGGTTTGCCGGGCGACGACCCCCTGCCCGTTGACCCGGCCCATGTAATCCCAGAACCCGAGGCCAGCGAAAAATTGCGTCAGATGGTCGCCTGCGTCTCGCCGGGGCTTGCCGCGTCCCCTGTGCTTGCGGAACAAAGTTGCTATCGCCCGGTGACGTCGGATGGATTACCATTGATCGGGCCTGTGCCAGGCGCCGCTGGTGCGTATGTCGCGACAGGGCACAATGTCTGGGGTATGCTCAATGCGCCCGCGACCGGCGAGGCAATTGCTGAATTGATTGTCGGCGGAGCCGCAGCGACAGTTGACCTTGACCCCTTCAATCCCGCCCGGCTGGCACCTTTAAAGGGCGGGGCTGTGTAATCAAAACAATCAAGGAAGAAAACATGAAAATCGGCGTTGGAATCCGCAACATGGGACCACAGTCGACGCGTGAATTATTGACCGCATGCGCGAGCGCTGTTGAAGATATTGGGCTTGAATCGATTTGGATCACCGATCACCTCGCCATTCCCCCCGACGACGCCGAAGGCAGCGGGGGCCGATACCTGGAAATTTTAACAACGCTTGCCTGGCTGGCGGGAATTACCAAACGCGTGAAAATTGGGTCAGCTGTGTTAGTCCTGCCGTACCGGGCGGCGCTACTAACGGCGAAGCAGATCGCCACCGTCCAAGAACTCAGTGGCGACCGGCTTGTTGTGGGCGTCGGCGTCGGGTGGATGGACCCGGAGTTTCAGGCGCTTGGCGTAAATCGTCATGCGCGCGGTCGCATTTCCGATGAAACGCTGGCCTTCTTCAATGACTGTTTTGCACAGGACGAGGTGGAGGCCAACGATCAGATGTTTCTGTTTAAACCGCGCCCGGTAAAGCCGCCATTCTTGATTGGGGGCCGGGCACCACATGCGCTCAAGCGCGCAGCGACATATGGCGATGGTTGGTTTCCCGTGGTCAAGGGACCGGAAGACATCGCTTCGGCGTTGCCTGCATATCGCGCGTTGACGAAAGCCGCGAACAGACCACCCGGGAACATCACCATTTCAACAAGACTACCCCTGGAAGACCGGTCACAAACTCGCACGCTCTATGATCAATATCAAAGCCTCGGTGTCGACAGGCTTGTCTGTGGCCTGAGCTACGATACGATTGAGACGTTTCAGGATCAGCTTGATAAACTAAGTCGCGCGCTTTCTTAACCGTAGGTGAAACGCATGTCTCAATCTTCCTCTAACTCATCAGCTCCAGATATTAGCTTGAACGGATTTAGCGACCCGAAGGACGCCCGCATGCTTGGCGTGGTCATGGCGCTAGCCAGCGAGGTGTATGTCCTTAAAGCCGAAGTTCAACGTCTCACCGAAGCGTTGGGGCAAGGTGACCTCATCGATAATGAGGCGCTCGAAGCGGCGGGGCAGTCGGAGGTGATGGCGGCGTGGCTTGCGGCTGAACAGAAAAACTTCAGCGCCGCGATATTACAGCCGTGGCTGGAGCCGGACGAGGTCTCTGACGTGCGGCATCTGATGTCCGAAGAATGAACGGAAAAGAATGACCTTATGTCAGCAAACATCCGACCAGATCAATCGTTTCAAGCCGCGGCGTTCAACGGATTTATCCATGGCCTGAAAGGCGTGTGGCGCGAAGAACTCTACAGTAATGTTGTCGCGGAAGCTCGCGAGACCGACGCAAATGACGTCCCGGAATTGGAACGCGCCATGGCTGGCTCCGCTCAATACGAGATGTATGCCTGGCTGGAGCGCTTTACCCAGCAGATGTCGCTTGTTGCGCGATGGGGCGCATATAACGATCTCGAACCACAAATGAAAAAACTCTCCGCGCAATTGGACGCCGCCGCGGCACAACACCCTGAACGTCTAAACCTCGACCCGGCGCTGCCATTGCCATCCTACCTGACCGAACAGGAAACCCACCAATATCTCGGAGGGTTGTGGGAAAGCGATATCGGCGGTTACACGTTGGAGAGATTGACCGAGAAGGCGAGTTTTTCGCTAAACTCTCCCGAGCGTCCGCTCTCCTGGTATGCCGAATTTTTACGCGATACTTTGAAACCGTCGCGCATCCTAGACCTTGGCTGCGCCCGGGCGCGCGGAACGCGGGCGTTAAAAAGAGCCATGCCGGATACTGAAATTCACGGGTGCGACCTCTGTGGCCCCCTTCTTCGACTGGCGCATTTGCGCAATATCGAAGAAGACCTCGCGATCACCCTATGGCAACGCAACGCTGAAGACACAAACTTCGACGCAGCAAATTTTGACCTGGTGACATCACACTGGCTCATCCATGAAATGCCACCCGCTGCCATTCGCAACATGATCGCTGAAGGATGGCGGTTGCTTCAACCGGGCGGAACATTCGCCATGTATGACATGTACCTGACGCCGGGCGGGCTCATTGGTGAATGGCTACATGCAGGATATGCGGCGCGGAACAACGAACCCTTCGCCTACTCGATTACAAATATGGACTTAAAGGCAGACTTGGAAGCGGTTGGCTTTACCGATGTGCAAGTCGAGCTGTCACAATTGCAGGCGACGCCAGAAGCACTTCGCGGGGAATTGCCCGACGGTCGCCTTCATTACATGTCGGTCATTACAGGACGCAAACCAGCGTAAGGCCGGTTTTTTCAAGGTTAGAAGAAACTTAATTCCTTATATCCCCCGGCGGCGACCTCGTCGCACCTGCCACGATATTCCGGCGCGGTGCCGCTGTAACGGACAATGGTGCGGGTCTGTTTGCCTTCGACGTTCATATTGACGCCAGTCATCCATGAATCGATTTCATTCGCCAGGAGCCCTTCGGCCTTTTCGTGCACGAAGGCGTTCCATTCGTCGACCGATTCTGAAAGCGCCTCCGTAACAGTCAAGTTTCGCTCCGACATATGGCCGATCAGGTCGCGAACCCATTCGACATTGTATTCGATGCTACGGGGGTTGTTCCCAAGCGCGGCGTGAGGGCCCATGATCATGAACATGTTGGGGAAACCGTTGACCATGACGCCGACAAATGTCTTGGGGCCGCCCCCCCATGCGTCCGTCAGACGATGATCATCCACGCCGCGAATATCGATGCGGTCAAAGCTGCCGGTCACCGCGTCAAAACCCGTCGCGTAGACAATGACGTCAAATTCGTAATCTTGCGCGCTGGTGCGAATACCGGTTTGCGTGATGCGCTCGATTGGTTCGTCCAACATACTGACAAGTGTCACGTTTGGTTGATTGTAGACTTCGTAATAATTCGTTTCCTGCGGAACCCGGCGGGTGCCGAAGCCGTGGTCTTTCGGAATCAACATTTCCGCCACTTTTTGGTCTTTCACACGACCGCGGATCTTGTCAGCGACAAAGTCCGACATCAACTTGTTGGCTTCACGATCGATCAGCATGTCACGGAAGTTGCCCTGCCAGATCCCAAAACCTTGCCCGGCGTAACGCTCTTCCCAAAATGCGATGCGTTCCGCCTCGCTCACTTCAAACGTCCCGCGCGGGTCTATATTGTGAATAAAACAGGCCGAGGTCTCACGGCAAAGCTGAAACAATTCGGGATAGCCCGCCCGTATTTCAGCCATTTCATCTTTTGAAATTGGCCGATTGTGAAGCGGCGTACACCAGTTTGGCCGGCGTTGATAGACCGTCAGATGTCCTGCTGTTTTTGAAATTTCCTGGATCGCCTGTACGCCACTGGCGCCGGTCCCAACCACCGCCACACGCTTGCCGCTGAAGTCTATCCCCTCTTTTGGCCAAAGCCCTGTGTGGCGCCATGCGCCTTGGAAATTTTCAACACCCTCGAACCGCGGCATGGTCGGCGCGGATAACAGTCCAATCGCCGTGACCATATATCGGGCGCGATAGCACGCGCCATCGGTCAGTTGAATTACCCAGCATTGACCCGCCTCATCAAAGTGTGCCGCCGTCACCTGGGCGGAAAATTCGATGTCTTTGCGCAAGTCGAATTTGTCTGCAACGAAGTTGCAATAACGTTCAATTTCCGGCTGTCCGGAAAATTGTTCACTCCAGTCCCATTCATCCAGCAACTCCTGGGAAAAGGAAAACCCGTAGGAATAACTCTCCGAATCGAAGCGGGCGCCGGGATACCGGTTCCAGTACCAGGTGCCGCCAACCCCCGTCCCGGCTTCCAGGACACGCACTCGCAACCCCATCTCCCGCAAAAGGAAAAGCTGATACATCCCCGACATTCCGGCGCCGATGACAATGGCGTCAAAATCCAATTCCGCAGAACCTTGTACCTGCGTGTCCACATCCTGAATGGCTGTCATGTGTCCCCGTTGCATTGAATTGTTTCAATCCTTGACCGCATCATTTGAGCGGCACCTTTTCTGATCTTGGTTTCGCACATATCATACCGAAGCGGGATGATGAATACAGGGGGCGACATAGTGGCGACGCAAACATCAACAAAAGTACCAATGTTGAGGTTGGGCGCATTCATGCGACCCGTCAGCATTCACACGGCGGCGTGGCGTTATCCGGGCGGCACGCCTGATGCGAATTTCAATCTCGACCAAATCGTCCAATACGCGCAGACGCTCGAACGAGGCTGCTTCGACGCCTTCTTCATGGCGGATCACCTGGCCGTCCTCAACATGCCAATGGACGCGTTGAAGCGAAGCGCAACCGTAACCTCGTTCGACCCGCTGACACTGCTGCCGGCGCTGGCGATGAAAACTCGGCGATTGGGCTTGATCGCGACCGCGTCCACGACTTTCGAGCCGCCCTATTTGATCGCGCGGCGCTTTGCATCCCTTGACCATATCAGCGGTGGGCGCGCCGGTTGGAACATGGTAACGACGTCAAATCCCGACGCTGCGCGCAATTTCGGGCATACGGAACAGATGGAGCATGGCGAGCGTTATCGCCGCGCGCGGGAATTCTATGACGTTGTAACAGGTCTATGGGACAGCTGGGCGGAGGACGCGTTTGTTCGCGATGTTGATAGCGGCGTCTTTCTGGACCCGGACCGAATGCATGTCCTCGATCATGAAGGTGAATTTTTCAATGTGCGCGGCCCGTTGAATATTGCCCGACCCGTGCAGGGCTGGCCCTTGATTGTACAGGCGGGCGCATCGGAGGCGGGCAAACAATTGGCGGCGGAAACCGCCGAGATGGTGTTTACCTCGCAGCGAACCTTAGAAGACGGAAAGGCTTTCTACGCCGACGTCAAAGACCGAATGGAGTCCGTGGGACGCTCTCGCGACCACATGAAAATCCTCCCTGGCGCGCTGGTTGTCGTCGGCGATAGCGAAGCCGAAGCGCGGGAGAAACGGGCGCTGCTCGACAGCCTGGTTCATTATGACAGCGGCGTCGCGTCGCTTTCAATCGCGTTGGGACAAGATGCGTCAGCCTTTGATCCTGACGGTCCATTGCCGCCTATCCCCGAAACCAACGCCGGGAAAAGTGGCCGGGACCGGGTGATAAAACTGGCGCGAGATGAAGGCTTGACCGTTCGGCAATTAGCGGGGCGCTACGGGGGTCACGCGGGCCTCGCCATGGTGGGCACAGTACACAGCATCGCCGATGAAATGGAGACCTGGCTTATGGAATCGGGCTCCGATGGTTTCAATGTCATGTTTCCCTATCTTCCTGCCGGCCTCGACGATTTTGTCGACAAAGTTGTCCCTGAACTTCAACGCCGTGGTCTATTTCGCACTGAATATGAAGGCGTCACGTTGCGCGAGAACCTTGGATTGCCGCGACCGGAGAACCAATTTTTTAAACCCTAATATCCAATCGCTTATATCGCGGTGACAAATTCAGGAAGAAAGACATGGCAAAACGACGCATATTGATCACGGGCGCTTCGGGAGAAATCACGCGGCAACTGCTCCCCACATTCCGGGATCGCTACGACCTTGTCTTGCTCGATACCCGCCCCAGCGAACACGCCAACGACATCATTGACGTCGATGTCAGCGACCCGGACATCGACAAATACCGCGAACATTTCAAGGGCGTCGACGCCATCGTTCACAATGTTCGGTCGACCAAACCCGGCGTCAAAACCAACGCGCCGCGGCAATGGCTCAAAGAGCGATCTGGATCAGAGCCCGCTGAGGGCTATTTTGTGGAACGGAAAAGCGTCGATATGGCGTTTAACGTGCTTCGTCTGGCGATGGAGGAAAATATCCGCCGCGTCGTCATTACATCGTCCAACCACGCCGCCGATTGGTATGAAACCAAGCTGCATAATGGTCAACTCGACACCATTGGTCCGGAAATCTACCCGCTATCGGATAATTTTTACGGCTGGGCCAAGGCGACGTACGAGCATCTCGGGTTTTTGTTCGCGACTGGACGGCTGGGCCACGCGGTGGAAAATGTGCAAGTTCGGGTCGGTGCCCCGCGCCCGATCCGTGCCGCTGATTTCGACGGCGACCAAGTCAGCTACAAGCGTGACCTGGGCGGCTATATCAGCGAGCGCGATATGCGCCAACTCTACACCAAGGCGATCGAGGCCGAGGATATTCGCAATGAAGACGGCATTCCATTTCAGGTTTTCTATGGCGTGTCCAACAACACACGCGGGTTTTGGAGCATCGCTAACGCCCGGAAAATAATTGGCTACGCGCCGGAAGACGATTCGGAAATCGAGTTTGGCGATGAAATCCGTCAGCATTTAACGACCAATGGTCGGACAATGTAACGGCGTAGAAGGCCGGTTAGCCAGGCATCTTGGAGAAGCCTGTTAAATCAGGATCTATCGGCGTCGACAAAATGTTGCTGTCCAGATAGACGTTGATCGAGGGTGCCACCAAGGATGTTTGATCCAAAACGGCGGAAAATGGACCCGTCCCCGATGGCTTGTACGAGATAGTCGCGCATTTTCCCTGAATTTCCGCCCGGCGACTCGTAAGCGACATAGCGCGCCTTGATGCGTTTATCGGTAAAAGAGATGGGTTGCGCTTCGGCATAACGCGTCACCAACGCCTGCCCCAGCCCGGACCCGCCCGCGACCAGGGTCATGGCGGCCGCGCGACTTAGAAAGTCCCAGCGTTGCATCGCCCCATGACAATATTCGTCATAGACGATCATATATCCAGGATTCTATTTTTTCTTGTTCCACCATGCGCCATCCTTTTAGCTCTCGTTATTTGGTACCACTAAAATATTTGCCCCCCCAAACACGCTACAAGTCCCCAATAGCCATTCGGGATGATCCAAAAATATTTTTCTGGATCTTATTAATTCATTGATGATTTAGTCCTGGAAGCGGGGGATCACTTTTTCTCCGATGAGGTCGATGGATCGCATCACCTGGTCGTGGGTGGTGTCGCCGGCCTGGATCATGAAGATCATTTGGTCGATGCCGGTGGACGCCCAGTTCTCCACAGTCCGGCAGAATGTGTCCGGATCGCCGCCAATCGCCATGCCATTGTCAATCAAATCATCGTTGCTAAGCCCCGACATGCGCGCCTTCACCTTTTCGACGCCGCCCGCCGTGGCGAAGCGCACCGGGTTCAGTTCCGCGTCGTTATCGCCGTAATACCAGCGCGCAGCCGCGCAGCCCACATCGCGGCCTACCTGGTCGTCCTTGTCACAATAGCCAATACCGAAGACAGCCGTTTTGTGGTTTGGTTTTCGGGCAATAAAATTTGCCGAGTCCGTCGCCTTGACCGTGGCGTGATACTTGGCGACAGCGGCTTTGACGTCGGGAATGGAACTGCGCGTGACGCCGACCACGCCGAAGCCCTGGCTCGCCGCATGTTCATATGTTTCCAGGTTGGAGGCGGCGGTCCACAGCGGCGGGTGTGGCCGCTGAATATGGCGCGGCACCATATGCCGCGGCGGCAGGTTCACATGTTTGCCCTGATATCCTTCGAAATAATCCGCGTCGAACATTTTAAGGACCGCATCGAGATGTTCCTGGGCGACCTCGCGGCTCTCCGATGGATCAAGGCCCATGCCTTCAGCTATATAACCGCTGGTGCCCCGACCGGTGCCAAATTCCACTCGACCATTGCTGAGCACGTCGAGCGTGGCGACGCGTTCCGCGATGCTAACCGGATTGTGGATAGGCATGAGAACGACGCCGAGCGCCAACCGCAGGGTCGTCGTGCGCTGACTGAGCGCCGCCAGGTACATATCGGGCGCGGGCGAGTGACCAATTTCAATGAAGAAATGCTGTTCCGTGATCCAGTAATACTCAAATCCCGCCGCTTCCGCCGCAACGCCTTGATCAAGCCCATTCCAGAACGCATTACGTTCAGAGGTTTCGGTCCAGGGCCGCGGTATCTGCAGTTGCGTCATAAAACCGAATTTCATTTTTGTGCTCCAATTTTCTTATTTTAGGTGTCTACCGAGCCCATTCGTTAGCCTGTGTTTTCGACCAACGGATAACCGCCGGACGCGTCCCGTGTCTCCGTGCCTACCAAAGCCGGGTTGAAGACGCAAATCAGTTCAAGCTCCGTTTCCGACCGCAACACATGCGCGTCGTGTTGGTCCAGGGCGTATATCGTACCTTTTTGGATTGGATGCACCTGGCCCGTGGACTCGTTCTCAATGTCGCCGCGCCCGGCAACGCAGTACACCGCTTCCAAATGATGTTGGTAGAGCATGCGTATCTCGACGCCGGGTTTCAGCACGGTCACGTTAAGCGAAAATCCCATGCCGTCTTCCGCCAACAGCAACCGGGTGCTTTCGCTGCTGGACGATTCTACACGGCGGCTAGTTTGTGCTTCGTCTTCGAGGTTTCGAACAATCATTACAACGGCGCTCCCTTCAAAAGGGGTGGTAACTTGGTGCTGGAGCCATTCGCCGACATCCAGTTGCGCAAATCGTGATTGATGAAGCGCGGCGGCTCCACGAGTTCATGACTGAAAGTACGGCCCTGGAACCGGTAGTGGACATACCCAACGCGCCGCGTGAGCTGGGCACCTTCGGACGGAACCAGCGAGTTGATGAAAGAGGTAGGCGGCGCCCATATTAATCGCGTCCCAGCGTGTCGCGTGCTGCGGTAGCAATGGCGATGGCCGCTTGCCACTAACTTCACACGGTATTGTTTGCACAGCGAGAGAAGCCGCTTGCGGCTTTTCGGCCACATGCTGCTGAGGGTGCGCCCGGTTTCACCAACGTCGTGAAGGTAAAGTGGTTTGTGGATCAGTAAAGCGATGGCACGACCGTCCGCTCTGGCGAGGGCGTTGCTTAAATGCGTCATCTGCAATTTTTCAGCCGCGAGACCGCTCTCCATGAGCTGCGCGTTAAGGCCTATAAACCGCCAATCGCCCAAATCCTCTACCCAGAAATCTAAACCGAAGCGTCGCAGGTAGCGGGTGCGTCGTGCGGTCGTGATCGGCCCCTTCAACCGGAGGTCTGGCGACGTGTCGCCAATGTCATGGTTCCCGGGAATAGCACGCCAGGGCGCGGGCAAACGTTCCAACTGGCTAAGAGCATAAGTAAGGTCGTCTTCGTTCTTCGCGCCATTGAAGCACATGTCTCCGGTGACGAAGATAAAGTCGGGCCGTTCCACCTGCATGGCGTCGATGAAGGCTTCCCAATTGTCTTGGAAGTAACCCCAACCACGGCTGAGATGCATGTCCGACACTTGGATGATGTTGAGTATGGACATAAATGTGCTTTGTCCCCTGTTCAATGTTTACGCGCCCCTCGTAATGCCTGACGCCCTGGACAGCTTGACCAAACTCTAGCGTCGAACAAGGCAAATAAAAACATGGGGTCGCCAGGAGGGTGGCCATGGAATAGGCAACGCGATACGGTCGACGTAGAATTAGCTGCGACCTATTTGAAAGGATTCGACATGAATATTGGCGTATCGGTGCCTTTACCCGCCTATAATATTGATCCCGCCTTCATGGCTAAAAAGGCCGAGGATCTTGACTTTGACTCCATCTGGTATGCGGAACACCCCGCCGTGCCTGTGCATTCCGACAGTCCGTTTCCCGCCACTGGCGGCGAAATTCCCTGGACCTATTCCCATTTCACCGACCCGTATATTGCTCTGGCACGCGCCTCGGCGGTGACCAGCCGCATCAAGCTGGCGACGGGGATCACTTTAGTACCGGAACGCAATCCCCTGTTGCTCGCCAAGGAAGTTGCCACGCTTGATCTTTACAGTGGCGGCCGGTTCTTGTTTGGCATTGGGACCGGTTGGTTGAAAGAGGAGACCGAGCTTATGGGCGGCGATTTCGCGCATCGGTGGACCCAAACCCGCGAAGCCTTAGAGGTGATGAAGAAGCTCTGGACTCAGGAAGAAGCCGAACATCACGGCAAATATTTCGATTTTCCCCTCGTGCGATCCTATCCCAAACCAGTGCAGAAGCCGTATCCGCCAATCCTGATTGGCGGCATGGCGAAGAATGTGTTGCAACGGGTCGTGGACCATGCCGATGGCTGGATGCCCAACCGGGTGACGCCGAAAATGTTAACCGACAGCCGCCGCCAACTCGACGAATTGGCCACCGCCGCCGGGCGTGATCCAAAAGCTATTACCATCACCGTATTCGGCCAGGCACCCGACAAAGCGTTGTGCCAATCTCTGTTGGATGCAGGCGCGAACAGGGTCGTGGTGAAGCCCGAATACGTCGAGACCGAAGCGGAAATGGGCGCGCAACTGGAACGTTTTGCTGCGGCGCTATTTTAACCGTAGGTTAGGAATGAGGCGATGAATATGGACAGACATTGGGTCGGCACTTGGGCCGCTGCACCGGCACCGAGCGAGGCTGGCGTGGGTTTCAATAACCACACCTTGCGGATGAACCCACGGATCAGCATCGGCGGCGACACGGTGCGGGTGCGGGTGTCGAACGCCTATGGCGTGGGTCCCCTTGCAATTGGTGCCGCCTCCCTTGGCATTCGAGATGAAGGCCCGGCGATCCAGCCCAGCTCCGCGCGCACGCTAACCTTTGGCGGCGACGAGTCGGCGACAGTCGCGACGGGATCGTTCGTGATCAGCGACCCAATCGCCCTCGACGTGGCGCCGTTGGCTGATTTGGCTATTTCCATCTATCTGCCCGGCGAAATTCCACCCACATTTCAAATCACTGGACGTTACGCCCGGCAAACCAATTACATTTCACCGCCGGGGAATTTTTCCGCCGACACCAATATGCCCGTGGGCAAGATTACCGATGAATGGTTTTTCGTCAGCGGTGTTGATGTGTTGGCGTCACAGGAAACCGGCGGCGTGGTTGCACTTGGCGATTCGCTGACCGACGCTAATATCTCAACCCATGATTCGTACAACCGTTGGCCAGATCAACTTGCCCGGCGGTTGATCACACGGTCTGGGGGGCGGACGGAAGGGCGGGCGCTAGGCGTGATGAACCAGGGTCTCGGCGGCAATCGGATACTGCACGATCTGCGCGGTGACAGCGGGGTGCGACGGTTTGATCGCGATGTGCTCGCGCAGCCCGGCGTCACGCACGCCATCGTCATGTTGGGCACCAACGACCTACGCAACCGGCACGCCCGGCCTGGTGAGGAGGTCACCGCCGCGCGAATGATCGCGGGGCTGAACCAGATGGCGATGCGGGCGCAAACACGCGGCATCAAATTGATCGGTGCCACGCTGACGCCGTTTGGCAATGAGACATATTTGTCCGGCGCATGGAACCCGGAGCGCGAAGAACATCGCATCGCAGTCAATGCCTGGATCCGAGACAGCGGCGCGTTGGATGGCGTCGCCGATTTTGATGCGGCGTTGCGCGACCCCGAGCGCCCAACTCAAATGTTGCCCATCTTCGATTGCGGCGACGGCCTTCACCCCAGCGACCTTGGCTATCGCAAAATGGGCGACGCTATCGACTTAACTTTACTCGATTAACTTGACGCCGCCTTTCGCCGCGACATGTTGAATGATGGCGATGGACCATTCTTTGTCGCCGCCATTCTCCAAGGCATCTTTGTAGATATCCAACAGGTGTGCGCCAGTGTCGGTCGGCGTGCCCAGTCGTTTCGCTTCGTCCAGCGCCGCTTTGGAATCCTTATATGAAATATTCATATTGCCGCCGCCGACCAACGTCCCGGAGCGGATTGCATCTCCGATGCTACCCTCGATCTGCTGATTGCGGCCTGTGCTGACACTTAGAACGTCGATCATTGTCTTGGCGTCGAGCCCGAATTTAACGCCCATGGTCAATCCTTCAGCCGTCGAAATCTTGGCGACATTGCCAAGATAGTTGTTAACCACCTTCATCATTTGTCCATTTCCTGGATTTTCTCCCAGGAAGAAGACATTCTTACCGATGGCATCGAAAGCGGGTTTGACCGTGTCGAACGCGTTTTTCGGGCCCGATGTCATAACGGACAGCGTTCCGGCCGCAGCGCCCTTGGTCCCACCACTGATCGGCGCATCGAGCATTTGTATTTGCGCGCCTTCGATGATGTCGCGAACCTCTTTGGCGACGGTTGGCCCCGTTGTCGATTGATCCACATAAATGCGGATCGCCGAACCGCGCGAGGCCTCTCTCGCGACGTCAAACGCTGCAGCGACCGTGTTCAGGCACACCATCACTATATCGGCTTGATTGGCGACATCCAAAACACTGTCAGCTTGTTTTGCGCCCGCCGCCACCAAATCATCGACAAGATTTTGCTGAAGATCGTGAACGATTACGTTAAAGCCCGCCTTGACGAGGTTTCGCGCCATCGGGCCGCCCATCGCCCCGATGCCAATATATCCAATTGTTTTGTCCATTGCCTAATTCCCCAATTTTTTGATTAGCGCGCCGTATATCCACCATCGACAACGACTTCCGAGCCCGTCATGAAGGCCGAATCATTTGATGCCAGGAATAGAATTGCGTTGGCGATATCAAGGGGTTTTCCGAAACGTCCCAGCAAATTCCGGTTCTCCATGAATTCTTTGATTTCGTTCGGGCTCATATTGCTAGTGGCCAGAATATCGTCCTGCATCGGCGACTCCGTTGCGCCGGGGTGCACTGAATTGCAGCGTATGTTGTAGCCGCGCCCCCGCACCTCAATCGCCGTCGACTTGGTGAATAACCGAACGCCGCCTTTAGTCATGCTGTATACCGCCGACGTCGCCGACCCGACCAGACCCGCGGTTGAAGACAAATTGACGATGGAGCCGCTATCGGCGTCAGGGGGACGGGTCTTCATGGCACCAATCGCATGTTTTGTGCCAAGGAAGACCCCCTTTAAATTGACGGCACAAAGCTTGTCAAAATCCTCAATCGTGGTCTCCTCAATCACCCCGCGCGCCCAAACGCCAGCGTTGTTAACCAGAATGTCAAGGCCGCCATACTGCTTTACCGTTTCGGCGACAACCTGCGCCCATTCGGTCTCGCTTGTCACGTCATGCCGAAAAAAGCAGGCCACGCCGCCTGCCTCGTTAATTACGTCGGCCATGGCCTTGCCATCGCGTTCCAGCAGATCAGTGATGACAACCTTAGCCCCCGCTTTGGCCAGTAACTTGGCAGTCTCGCCGCCAATGCCCCGGGCGCCGCCTGTGACAAGCGCTACTTTACCATCCACACGATTCATTAACCCTTCTCCCTTCCCCAAAATGCCGTCACCATATAATAGCAAGAGCGGTATCTATTTTTAGAGCTCTAAAAAACATTCTCGTTTCAAGGCCCTGAGTTTCACCATTAGAATGCGGCTTGTATTCGTAACAATTGACCAACATCATGTTGATAGACATCGCTCGGCGTCCTTGCTCGGCTTCGAATCGTCGCCAACCGACCGGGACCGCTAGATTTCATGGGAAGGAAGATCATCATGCAAGCGGATTATGTCATCGTGGGTGCTGGTTCGGCGGGCTGCGTACTTGCAAACCGGCTGACGGAAGACCCCAATACACGAGTGATACTGCTTGAAGCGGGCGGCAAGGATATCAACCCACTGATCCACATTCCGGCGGGTTACACCAAGTTGCTGGAACATCCCACACTCACCTGGGGTTACAAGGCCGACCGGGATTCGGGTCTGGACGGCCGCGAAATTCCCTATCCGCGTGGGAAGGTGCTGGGCGGATCAAGTTCGATTAATGGTTTGATCTATATTCGCTCCCAACCCGAAGATTACGATCATTGGGCCCAACTCGGCAATCGCGGTTGGGCGGCTGACGACATCTTTCCGTTCTTCCGCAAGGCTGAAAACTGGGATGGGACAGCCGACGCCGTCCACGCCAAAGGCGGACCGCTGTTCACATCCATCACGCGCGATCAGCCAGCGCTATGCCAGGCCGCGATCGACGCGGGCCAGCAGCAGGGCTGGGAATTTCGCGAGGATTTAAATGATCTGCCGCACGGCCTAGATGAACATATCGGGTGGGTTCAGCAGACCCGGGGCGGACGGTTCCGCGCCAGCGCCGCTAGATCCTATCTGCGCCCGGCCTCGCGCCGGCCGAACTTGCAAGTCATCACCAACGCCATGGCGCATCGGGTGCTTCTGGACGGTAAGCGTGCGGTCGGAGTTGAATTTTCGCGCGGCGGCACCATAGAGAGCGCCGATGCGGCGGTGGAAGTGATTGTGTCAGGAGGTGCCATCGGATCGCCCCATCTCCTGCAACTATCGGGCATTGGCGATCCAGATCATTTGAACGGCATCGGTGTGGACGTGAAACACGCGCTTAAGGGCGTTGGCAAGAATTTTCAGGACCATTTTTTGGTGCGGGTGCAAGCGGAAGTGAAGAACATCGCGACGCTGAACGAACGCTCTCGCGGCATTCGGTTCGCGGGCGAATTGATGAAATATGTCCTTAGTGGCCGCGGGATGCTGACCTACGCCGCGTCGCTGGTGGCGGCGTCGGTGCGCGCGCTGCCCGAATCGGCGACGCCTGATTTGCAGGCGTTGTTCGCCTCCGCAAGCTACGCTCCCGGATCAAAGCGAGCGCTGGACACCAAACCCGGCATGACGTCTGGGATGTGGCAGATGCGACCGGAAAGCCGGGGCTATGTCGAAGCCCGTTCCGCCGACCCGCGGGAGCAACCGGCGATCAACCCGAACTATCTGGCGGAAGACCGGGATCGGCGCAGCATCATCGCCGGTATGCGATTGGTGCGGGACTGGTTCAACGCGCCCGCGCTGAAACAATACCTGGTCGCCGAAACCGTTCCCGGTCCCGATGTTCAAACCGATGATGAGTTCCTGGCTTATGCGCGCCAGACCGGTACGACGGTGTTTCATGCGACCTGTTCGTGTCGGATGGGACCAGACCCGATGTCCGTCGTCGACGACCGCCTGCGCGTGCATGGAATGGAGAGCCTGCGCGTTATCGACGCTTCCGTCATGCCCGCGGTGACATCGACCAACACCAACGCGCCGACCATCATGATCGCGGAAAAGGGCGCGGAGATGATTAAAGAGGACGCGCACGCCCAACAAGCTGCCGTGGCGTAACGCCGGTAGGCTTTAGAACGTTCCCGGTGTGATCCCCATTCGTCCCCCGTCCAGCGTAATGACGCTGCCATTAACGTAGGAAGACTTGTCGCTGGCGAGGAAGAGAGCTACATCGGCGGAAACGCTCTCCGCAATACCGGCATTGTTGAACAGAACATGGATGACGCTGCGCCATTCCCGGCAGGCTTGGGCCGTAACCTCAATCGCCGCAGAGTCAGCGAGGTCGGTTTCGATGAAAATCGCATCACCGCCCTCGGCGCGGACCATTGCGGCGGTTTCCGCTCCCATTTTAGGGTCTATATCGACGCGCGCGATGGCGGCACCTTCGCGCGCGAACAACAGACTGGCCGCCCGGCCCACGCCCGAGGCCGCTCCAGTGACCACCGCATTCTTTCCCACAAGTCGTGGCATCCGTCTCTCCTCTTCAAGTCCTAATTATTGGCGATCATCCGTGCACGAGCGCATTTTGGCAAACGGGCGTCAGGGCGCGTGTGACTGCCTGTACACGCCGTTTGTACACGGGCTATATAGATTTGGTCCGGGAAACGTGCCTGGTTAGCTTCTTAATGGGATGATCCCGAATTTCATGTTGCATCAACTGCGGACCTCTTTGTTCAATTCCCTGGTTGGGAAGGTCTTCTATGGATGGGTCGTTGTTGGGGTGACCTCTCTGGTCATGTTTGGCAGCGGTCCCGGTCAATCACATCTGATCGGCCTCTTTTTTGACCCAATTTCTGCTGAATTTGGCCTATCTAGAACTTCGATTGCGTTGGCCTATGGCGGCGCAACGTTGATCGCCGCTTTATTGCTGCCGCAAATGGGAAAATTCGTCGACCAACACGGCCCTACCCGGACACTTTGGATGGTTATCGTCGGCATAGGCCTCTCCTGCGTCCTCCTCAGCTTCGCCAACAGTTGGCTTTATCTTGCAGTTGGTTTCGCGGCGCTACGCTTCCTAGGACAAGGGTCGCTGATGTTGAATTGCGCCAATCTTGTCTCCCATTGGTTCGAACGCCGGCGCGGCTTCGCGATCGGCTGCATGGCGTTGGGCTTTCCGGTCTCGATCGCCTTGCATCCACCCCTGGTGCAAGGAATGATTGAGTGGTTGGGCTGGCGTCAGACCTGGGTCTGGCTTGGCCTCGCCACCTGGGGAATGTTGTTACCCCCGGTTTTGCTGTTGCTGTGGAACCGTCCGGAAGAAAAAGGCCAACAGCCCGACGGCGCGGTGGCGCCCACCGATGGTGCGCCACCGTTGAAGGTGACGGGCCTGACCTTGGCCGAGGCACTTAAAACCCCGACATTCTATATTATCGCTGCCGGTCTCGCCACACTGTCCATGCTGGTGACCGCACTTCATGTGGAGAACAAAGGTATCTTGACGCGTCATGGACTGGACCCACAAATGGCGGCCAACATGTTCGCCGTTACCGGCGTCACCGCCGCAATTGCAATGCCTCTGGTGGGCCGAATGCTGGATCGCTTCCCAACCAAATGGATGTTTCTCGGCGGGCAGCTTATAGTTGCGGCTTCGCTACTTTCGGTCACCTTCGTTTCCAGTCTTTGGGGGGCCGTCGGGTACGCCATGATCTTCGGCCTCTGTAATGGCATTGGCATGACTTACATCTCATTCATGTGGCCCCGTTACTTTGGCCGCAAACATCTTGGAGAAATCCAGGGGACAGGCCAGATGATTGGCATCGTCGGCGCGTCGCTTGGACCTCTGCCACTCGCCATCGCAATTGACGCCACTGGCGATTATGACATGACCCTACGCTTCCTGGCGTTCATCCCCCTCACGTGCGCCGTGCTAGCGCTTCGTCTCAAGTCTGAGGCGCCACATTAGGGAATTCATTTAAACCCCATAACGTCGCGCGTCTTTCAAATCCAACAGATTTATGTATCTCTACGAACACGTCATCTAATTCGCCCACGATCACCAAAGGACCCCGCCATGAGTACCAGCACAACCAACACCGTCGATGCTGTGGACGCCATCGTGGTCGGCGCGGGGTTCGCCGGGATGTATATGTTGCATTGCCTGCGCGAACTGGGCTTGTCAGCGAGGGTGATTGAGGCGGGCAGCGGGGTTGGCGGCACGTGGTATTGGAACCGCTATCCGGGCGCACGTTGTGATGTGGAAAGCATGCAGTATTCCTATTCCTTTTCCGATAAATTGGACCAGGATTGGGAATGGTCAGAGAAATATTCGCCGCAGCCGGAAATCTTGGCCTATGCGAACCACGTCGCCGACCGGTACGATTTACGCCGGGATATTCAATTCAACACCCGCGTGACAGAAGCCACCTTCAATGAGGCCGCCAACCGCTGGATTGTGGCGACCGATCAGGGCGACCGCATCGACGCGCAATTCTGCATCATGGCGGTGGGCTGTCTGTCGGCGGCGAACCGACCACCATTCGACGGTCTGGACGACTTTCAAGGTCCCGTCCACCACACTGGCGAGTGGCCCCATGACGACGTGGATTTTACCGGACTTGACGTCGCCGTCATCGGCACGGGATCGTCGGCCATTCAGGCCATTCCCATCATTGCGGCGCAGGCCAAATCGCTGACGGTGTTTCAACGCACGCCCAGCTATACCGTCCCGGCCTGGAATGAAAAAATGGATCCGGAGTACGAACGCGACATCAAAGAGGATTACCCGGCGTTTCGAGCCAAGGCGCGCGCCCGACCGACTGGGTTTTATTTTCCGTTCAACATGGAGTCCGCGCTGGACGCGACGCCGGCAGAACGCGAACACCAATATGAAGAAGCCTGGGCGCGCGGCGGCCTACCGTTTCTGGGGTCCTATGGCGACCTATTATTCGAAACCGACGCCAACGACACCATCGCGGACTTTGCCCGGACCAAAATTCGCGCCGTGGTGGACGACCCGGCGACGGCGGACTTGCTCTGCCCCGACAACGTATTCGGCTGCAAACGCCTGTGTGTCGACACCAACTATTACCAGACCTACAACCAACCCCATGTCACTTTGGTCGACGTATCGGAAAACCCCATTGAACGGTTCACCACGACCGGCGTAGTGACCAACGGCATTGATTACAAAGTGGACACGGCGGTCTTTGCCACCGGGTTCGCCGCGATGACCGGATCGTTTGACAAAATCAAGATCACCGGGCGCGACGGATTAACCCTGGCCGAAAAATGGCGCGCCGGGCCGCGAACCTATCTGGGTCTATCGACGGTTGGATTCCCGAATTTGTTCATGATCACCGGGCCCGGCAGCCCGTCAGTTCTGGCTAACATGATTCCATCCATCGAACAGCATGTGGACTGGATGGTCGATTGCATGGGTCATATGCGCGATGTCGGTGCCGCGACCATTGAACCCACGCTCACATACGAAGATGACTGGGTCAAACACGTGAACGAGGTCGCGCAAGTCTCGCTGCGGTCCACGTGCAGTTCGTGGTATGTGGGTGCCAACATTCCCGGACGCCCGCGCGTATTCATGCCGTATATCGGGGGGTTCCCGATCTACGTCAACAAATGCAACGAGGTCATGACGAATAATCTGGAAGGGTTTATCTTGAAAGGCGCGGCTAAAACGACAACCGCCCCTCGGACGCGATGGACGGAACGGTGGCGCGTGCCCTTGGACATGGACATCATTTCCCCTGCGGCCATAGCTGCGAAGCGCGTTCCTGTTGTTTAGATTTTAGGCGCTGGAGAGTCGAAGCTTCTCGCGCGCATCGTCGATATCACCAAATTCGATAGCGTCCAACACCTGTTTAATCGCCCACAGATAATTTGGATTGCACCGCCAGTTCCGCAGGGTTTCGCGCGATAATTCTGGCGTAATGTCGAGATAAAGCGACGCAATGCGGATCAAATCGCCGCGTTCCAGCACCTCTTCGCCCGATGTCGCCGTACGTGTTAATCGGTAAATGGTGGCAAACATCTTCGGCTACATATCCGCCAACCGACACGCGATCAACAACCCTTCACCGCCCGGTTCAAACAGCAACCGTTTCAACAAGGTCAGGCGCAGGCAACCTGTTTACCCGGCAGAGCTTGAAACAGAGGAATTTCTCCACCCCCCAGCAGCTCGACCAGCCGGTTTCCCGCAACCTCGCTCATCACCAAAAGGTCATCTAAAGAAGCCACTGCGGCTGTCGATGTGTTTCCCGCCACCGCCACGCTCTGATCACTTCCGGTGACATCGTGAACCACCGCTTCCATGGCATCATCCAACCCCGTTTGGTCGGCATCACCGTTTGACGGCGTTAGTCACTGCCTTTTGTTAGCCACCATCTTTTTCCCGCTCACCTTTTTCTGCTCCGCTTTCTTTCGGTAAAGCTTGATAGCGCGTGATGAGGGGAATCTGGGTCATTGTAAATATCAAGGTGACGCCAATCGCTCCGAATACTTTGTAATTCACCCAAAACTCTGTCGTCTGTGTCCGCCACACAAATTCGTTCAGGATCGCCATACCGGCAAAGAACAGACCAAACCGCAGCGAAAGAAGCGTCCAGCCGCGATCCGTCAATTCCCACGCGGCGCTCATGACCGGCTTTAACAAAGGCTTGCCCATCGCCAAGCCACCCAACAGCACAATCGAAAACAACCCCTGAACAATCGTCGGCTTCATTTTAATGAAACGATCATCGTCGAATATCAGCGTCAAGCCGCCAAACAACATGACGACGGCGGCGGTGACGACCAGAACCATCGGCACCCGGCGCTCCGCCCAATACGACACGACGATGGCGACCAGCGTTGTCGCCATCAACGCCCCGGTCGCGACCCACAAGCCCCCGAACGTGTAGGCGATGAAGAAGACAATAAGCGGTCCGTAATCAACCGTAGGTTTAAGCCAAGGTTTTGCATTTTCAGTCATGCCCGATCATATAAGGTATCTAGGCGGCTCGCGAAAGGCCCCCCACACGATCCAAACACGACCTATCTTTGTAAATCACTTGCTACAGATTCCACCAAAGCAGAAAACTCTTCGCATAGCGGTTGAAAATTCATGACCCTCTTTAAAAGCGCCCCGCATGCAATCCGCCACCGTGCTCATTCGTGATATCTATCGACCCCTAGCGCCGCACTTTATGAAAACCGATGAATGGCAGTTATCCGCGCATTTGCATGACAGAATCGGCGACGATACAACGGAAGTCATGTGGTAATACTTGATCGTCAGTCCAACCCCATGAGGCTCCGAGCGTAAGCACCCGCTTCGAAAGGCTGCAAATCTTCTGCGCCTTCGCCAACGCCAATGGCGTGCACCGGCAACCCAAACCGTTCCGACAACGCCACCAAAACGCCGCCCTTCGACGATCCATCCACCTTGGTTAGAACCAGGCCGCTCACCGAGACAATGTCCCGAAAGGCTTCGACCTGATTATGCGCGTTCTGGCCAATGGTCGCATCCAACACCAACAGGCAGTCATGCGGTGCGGACTCGTCCAGCTTTTTTAAAACTCGGTTTATTTTTTCCAATCCGGCCATCAAGTCGGCTTTGTTGTGCAACCGTCCCGCCGTATCAATCAACAACACATCTGCGCCCCGCGACGTCGCCTGTTGCAGAGCCTCATAGGCGAGACCGGCGGCATCACCTTCCGCTTTTCCTGAAATCACGGGACATCCGGTTCGTTCACCCCAGATTTTCAATTGCTCTACAGCGGCGGCCCGGAACGTGTCACCTGCCGCCAGCATCACATCCAAACCTTGCGCTTTGTACAACCGGGCGAATTTGCCGATCGTCGTCGTTTTCCCACTGCCGTTAACGCCAACAACAAGCACCACATGCGGTTTTCGCGCCACATCAATTTCCAAAGGAATGGCGATGGGCGACAGAATATCGGCAATATCCGTCGCCAGCGCTGCGCGGACCTCTTGATCCGACACTTCCTTGCCAAACCGGGTTTTCTTCAAATTGCCCACTAAACGCGCCGCAGCGTCTAATCCCAAATCGGAGGTGATAAGCAAATCCTCCAATTCCTGAATAGCCGCATCATCAAGCCTCCGCTTACGGAATATGTCTGCGATTCCGCCGCCAATTTGCGACGATGTCTTGGTCAATCCGGCCTTTAGGCGACCCAGCCAACTTGTCGCGTTCATGCGGTGTTTCTGTTCCTGACGCGTGCTAGGAGTTCACGATCTTCCCGCCTTTCGATAGTGACGTCGATAATTTCATTATTCAGCGCCAGAGAGACGTCCTCCAACCGAACCGGCGCGAACTGTTCCGTCCGCCCACGAGCATCTGATTCAATCAGAACCGACGCGGTCTTCCCAATCTGGGCGTCCAGATACCGGCGTTCCGCATCGACCCCCGCCGCGCGCAAGCGCGCCGCACGTTCCCGGCGCACCGCCATGGACGCGGCCGGCATCCGCGCCGCTGGCGTCCCAGGTCGCGCGGAATACGGAAACACATGTAACCATGTCAGATCGCAATCTTCGACGAGAGCCAGCGTATCGTCGAACATCGCGTCGGTTTCAGTCGGAAACCCCGCAATTAAATCAGCGCCGAAAACAGCGTCGGGGCGACGTTCCCGAATGCGCGCGCAAAGGGCCACGGCATCGGCGCGCAAATGGCGACGCTTCATACGTTTTAGAATCATATCGCTGCCCGCCTGCAGCGATAGATGAAATTGCGGCATCAACCGAGGCTCGTCTTCGATCAACGCCAGCAGATCATCATCAATTTCAATGCAGTCGATGGAAGACAGCCGCAATCGGCGAAGCGACGGCGCCTGATCCAGCAATTGGCGCGCCATTTGTCCCAACGTGGTCTCGCCCGGAAAATCCGCGCCGTAGGCAGTCAAATCGACACCGCTGAGAACAATTTCGCGCACGCCGTTGTCGAGCAAGCGGTCAACCTGCGCCGCTATGACCTCAAACGATAAAGACCGGCTGGGGCCGCGCCCAAAGGGAATAATGCAGAAAGTGCAGCGGTGATCGCAACCTTGCTGAACCTGGACGAACGCCCGCGCGCGCCCATCGAACCCGTCAATCAAATGTCCCGCCGTTTCTGTTGCGGACATGATGTCGCTCACCACCACGGGTTCACAATCCGCATACGCTTTAGCCGTTAGTTTTTCAGTATTACCCAGAACCCGATCAACTTCGGGCATGGCGGCGTAACGGGCTGGGTCGATCTGCGCCGCACACCCGGTCACAATGATTTCCGCATCGGGCCGTTCGCGGCGCGCGCGGCGGATCGCCTGGCGCGCCTGGCGCTCCGCTTCAGCAGTCACCGCACAGGTGTTAAATATCACCCGATTGCCGGAACCACCGGGAACGTCCGCTATTTCCCGTATCACCTCGGATTCATAAGCGTTGAGTCGGCATCCAAACGTAACGATGTCCGATTTACGATCCGTCATGCCGGCGACCCTCCGGAAACATCAAATTCACCAACATCAATTTCTCCAGTGAAGCTCCAGGCAACGGGGCCGCGCAATACAACCCGACCGTCATCGCGATAGGTGACAAACAACGACCCGCCATCAAGTTGCACTTCGGCAGTTCGTTCGCAAAGACCGCGCAGATGCGCCGCCACCACAGCGGCGCAAGCGCCCGACCCACACGCCTCGGTCACACCGACACCGCGTTCCCAGACCCGCATACGCAGCGTCGCACGGTCGCGCATTGTCACGAATTCAACGTTTGTGCGGTCTGGGAATATTAGCGATGTTTCGACTTTGGGTCCCACCATCTCAATATCAACAGCCTCGGCGTCATCGACAAAAAACACACAATGGGGATTTCCCATGCCGACCGCGACGGGATCCGACAAACCTTCAACAGACAAATTTAGATGTAACGTGTCCATATCGTGGGACAGCGGAACTTCGCGCCACTTCATAAGCGCGGGCCCCATATCAACCAACACCGAGCCATCGGCACAAATTTCGGCGCTCAACAACCCCGCCTGGGTCTCCACCATAACCCAGTCGTCGCCCGATTCCCGCATCAAATGCGCCGCAACGCAGCGCGCGCCATTGCCGCACGCGCCCGCCTCGCTACCGTTCGCGTTCAAAAATCGCAAAAACGCCGCCGCCTTCGGAATGTTAGAATCTTCAATAACCACTATTTGATCACACCCAACGCCGCGCCGCCTATCCGCAAGGTGCCGCACCAAATCCCGCGCAAGGGGAGCTGGCCAACGGGCGCGCTCACCCGCCCCTGGATCTTTCGTTCGGCTATCGATAACGACAAAGTCGTTCCCAAGCCCGTTCATTTTTAAAAATCGAACCATACCGGTACTTCCGCGTTGTCGCGGCGTTATATGGCGCTTGACCTTAAAATGTCCACCGGAATTGGCGTCCTGGGTATTCAGCGCAGCCGGACACGGGCGGTTCGGGTCATTATTTCCCGAAGTGGACCGAGACATCGCTTGGATCATATTAAGAATTTTTCGCCGAGTTTTAGGATCGAAGATCGCCCAAATTGCCTGCGCCAGCGACATGGACTCAGGGTCCATACGCCATTCTCGCATCAAAGCGGCGTCTTCACGCGACAAATTCCGCACGTAATTGCCTACAAGGCGCGTTTTTGTCAAAGAAATCCAAAACGGATTTGCCCGACACTATCCTGTATATCCAATAACATCCCTGGGTCAATTCGGCGTTCACTGGCTTCGAACCGCACGATCAGACCAACAAAACCGCCCACCCTACCGGCGAAGGTCTTTCATAGATGAGATTCAGAAATTCACGGCGTCGCGCAATGCAGCAGCCAACATGGCCGTCGATTTCGTCCACGGGGTCAATCGCGGGCTTTACCCCTTCAAGCATCTCATGCAATTTCCATATTCACAATTACACTACTTTAATGCTATTATCTACTATTTATGCCTCTAAAGAGCCTTGCTATTAAGGGGTAATTTGTCGGTTCTGAGGCGGCATTGAGGCGACGGAGCGAGCACGCCGCAGAACACGGCTATGGCTTGACTTGTCGCCAGACGGGGCGTAAAAGCCGCAATTATTCAGGCAGATTGTATTTGCCGGCCCCAAGGGGCTCCGCCAGTTCGCGAGTTTCGCGCACTGGTGCCGTCTGTGTTTGAGCGGCGTTTGATACGGGGCTTGACGCGACAGCAGGACCAAAGAAACGACGATGTTCGACTCGCTGACAGGACGTTTATCCGACGTATTCGACCGCTTGAGAAAGCGCGGCGCGCTGAGCGAAGCCGATGTCGACGCGGCGCTGCGCGACGTGCGGGTAGCATTGTTGGAAGCCGATGTCGCGTTATCCGTCGTCCGCGATTTTATTGCCAAGGCGAAAGCCGACGCTATGGGCGAGAATGTCTTGCGTTCGGTCACCCCCGGGCAAATGGTCATCAAGGTCGTCAATGACGCGCTGATCGAAATGCTTGGCGGCGAAGCCGAAGAATTGAACATGATGGCGGTCCCACCAGTGGGCATTATGCTGGTGGGTCTGCAGGGGTCGGGCAAAACAACGACGGCCGCCAAAATCGGCCTTCGCTTGCAAACCCGGGACCGCAAGAAAGTCATGATGGCGTCGTTAGACACCCAACGTCCCGCCGCCCAGGAACAGTTAAAAATTCTTGGTGAGCAGGCCGAGGTCGCAACGTTGCCGGTCATCCCCGGACAAGGTCCTGTCGATATCGCCAAGCGCGCTTTGGAGGCGGCCCGGTTAGGCGGTTACGACGTGGTTCTTTATGACACCGCCGGCCGGTTGAGTATCGACGAGGCCTTGATGGGCGAAATGTCGCAAATTCGCACGGCGGTCGATCCACACGAAACATTGCTCGTCGCCGATGCGATGACCGGTCAGGATGCGGTCAACGTCGCCGAACGTTTTCACGAAACCGCTGGATTGACGGGCATCGTGTTAACGCGGGTCGATGGCGACGGGCGCGGCGGCGCGGCGCTATCGATGCGCGCGGTCACCGGTTGCCCGATCAAGCTGATCGGCGTCGGCGAAAAACTTGACGAATTAGAGGAATTCCACCCAGAACGCATCGCCAACCGTATCTTGGGCATGGGCGACGTCGTCAGCCTGGTTGAAAAAGCCGCCGAGACGATTGATCAGGAAGAAGCCGAAGCGCTCGCCAAGAAAATCCAGAAAGGCCAATTTGACCTGGAAGATATGTCAAAGCAGTTGCAGCAAATGCGTAAGATGGGCGGTTTGTCGGGCTTGATGGATATGCTGCCTGGTGCCGGCAAAATGAAAGACCAGATGGCCAAAGCCAATATCGACGAACGCATGATTGGTCAACAGGAAGCCATCATTTCGTCGATGACCAAGAAAGAACGCAGCCGACCCAAACTAATTCACGCGTCTCGTAAACGCCGCATCGCGGCGGGGTCGGGCACCACGGTGCAGGACGTGAACAAGCTGTTGAAACAATTTCAGACCATGAGCAAGGTCATGAAACGGATGAGCAAGATGGGTAAAAAGGGCATGATGCGTCAAGGCCTTCAGGGCCTGATGCCAGGCATGTCCAATAGCCCGTTTTGATCTAGAATTTTGAACCAAACGAACACGCGAATTTTAAACTAAGGAGTGGAGCCAGCATGTCGCTGAGAATTAGACTAGCCCGAGGCGGCGCGAAAAAACGCCCGTATTACCGTATTGTCGTGGCCGACGCCCGGATGCCCCGTGATGGCCGTTACGTCGAAAAGGTCGGCACCTATAACCCAATGTTGGCCAAGGACGATCCTAACCGGATTAATTTACTTGAAGACAGAATCCGGCATTGGTTGTCCGTCGGCGCGCAACCTTCCGACCGCGTCGCGCGGTTCCTGGGGGCCGCGGAAATTGCGGCAAAGCCCGCCATTCCGTCGCAAACCAAGCAACACTTGCCCAAAGCGAAGGCGCAGGAACGGTTGAAGGAAGCCGAAGAAGCGGCCACAGCGGCGGCGGAAGCTGCAGCGGCGCCAGCGGAAGAAGCCCCGGCTGAAGAAGCCGCTCCCGAAGAAGAAGCGAAAGAAGAGTCCGCATAAACCGGTCTAACGACCAGCGGAACCCAAGATGGCGAAACAGGCGATAAATATGGTGGATCAGCGAATCTGCGTAGGCGTAATCACCGGGGCGCATGGCGTCCAGGGGTTCGTGCGCGTGAAAAGCTTCACCGCCACGCCGGAAGACGTCGCCGCCTATGGCACCTTGAGTGATGAGACGGGAACACGAACCTTCGGTCTGACATTGACGGGCGCCGCCAAGGGTGTGCTTTTGGGACGCATCGACGACGTCACGGACCGCAACGCTGCGGAAGCTTTGCGCGGCGTTGAAATGTGGGTGGACCGGTCGGAATTACCCAACGCCGACGACGACGAATTCTACCACGCCGACCTCATCGGGTTGACGGCGGTGCGCAAGGATGGATCCGCATTTGGAACCGTTCGAGCCCTGCATGATTTCGGCGCCGGGGAAATGATCGAATTTGATCTTGCCGAGGGTGGGAACGTGTTATTGCCGTTCACCCATGACGTCGTACCGGACGTCGACATTGCGGCGGGCCAGATTGTCGTCAATCCACCCAACGCAGTTGATGCGACGCGGGAAAAATCATCTGAGGGAGACGGGGAATGAACGGCTGGTCAGCGCGCGTTTTGACAATTTTCCCGGATATGTTTCCCGGACCCTTGGGCCAATCGCTCGCCGGGCGCGCCCTGGCGGAAGATCTGTGGGACCTTCGCACCGTCGATATTCGTGAATTCGCCATCGACAAACACCACACGGTCGATGCGCCACCGTTCGGCGGTGGGCCGGGCATGGTCATGCGCGCCGACGTGCTGGACGCCGCCATCGACACGGTAGAAGGGGAACCGGGACCGCTGGTGTACTTATCGCCCCGAGGCCGCCCGTTCGATCAGGATATGGCCGCGCGTTTTGCGGCAGGGCCAGGCCTGACTTTGCTGTGCGGTCGTTTCGAAGGCATTGACGAACGCGTCATTGAAGCGCGTGCAGCGGGGCCTAACCCTATCGAAGAAGTCAGCGTTGGCGATTTTGTCCTGTCCGGCGGAGAACCCGCAGCCCTTGTCGTCCTGGACGCCTGTGTGCGTTTGTTGGACGGCGTCATGGGAACGCCAGACTCGCTGTCCGAAGAAAGTTTTTCACGCCACCTGCTAGAATATCCACACTATACCCGACCAGCAATTTGGCGCGATCGCCCAACACCGGAAGTTTTGTTGTCCGGTCACCACGAAAAAATACGCGCCTGGCGTCACGCCCAGGCCGAACGAATTACGCGCGAGCGACGGCCCGACCTTTGGGTGCGTCATGTGCAAGACATCAAGAAAGCAAGGACATTATCATGAATATCATCGAAGAACTCGAACAGGAACAGGTCGCCAAATTGACCGCCGAACGACCCATTCCTAAATTTCAAGCAGGCGACACCCTGCGTGTTAACGTGAAGGTCGTGGAAGGCACGCGTGAGCGTATTCAAGCGTTCGAAGGCGTGTGCATTGCGCGCAAAAATGGCGGCGTCAACAGCGCCTTCACCGTGCGCAAGATCAGCTATGGCGAAGGCGTGGAACGGGTTTTCCCGCTCTACAGCCCGCGGATCGACTCGATTGAAGTAGTGCGCCGGGGTGCCGTGCGCCGCGCCAAATTGTATTACCTGCGCGGTCGCCGGGGCAAATCCGCGCGTATCGCCGAACGCGTCACACACCGGCGTGCCGACAAAGCGAAGAGCTAAGGCCACGTCGCGCCGCATGTAGTGCGATATTAAAGAACGAGAGGGAGCACGATGTCGAAACCCCGTACATTATTTGACAAAATCTGGAACAACCATGTGGTCGAAGTCCAGGATGACGGCACCTGCCTGTTGTATATTGATCGGCATTTAGTGCATGAAGTCACCAGCCCTCAGGCGTTCGAAGGACTCCGCAACAGCAATCGTCCCGTGCGCCGTCTCGACGCCACACTGGCGGTCATAGACCACAATATCGCCACCGAACGAAGCGGCGAAATCGAGGAAGATTCGCGAATACAAATTGAAACGTTGCGCGAAAATTGCGCGGCGTTCAACGTCGAGCTGTTTGAAGTCGACGACCTGCGCAACGGTATTGTCCACATCATAGGGCCAGAGCAAGGCTTTACGCTGCCCGGCAACACCATCGTTTGCGGCGACAGCCACACCGCCACCCACGGCGCGTTTGGTGCCTTGGCGTTTGGCATTGGCACGTCGGAAGTCGAACATGTGCTGGCGACGCAGACCTTGTTGCAGATACCGTCGAAAAATATGCGCATCACCGTCAATGGCGATCTGCCGTTTGGGTGTTCAGCTAAGGATTTGATCCTCGCGGTTATCGGTAAAATCGGCACGGCGGGCGGCACCGGCCATGTCATCGAGTATGCGGGCCCGGCCATTCGCGCGCTGTCCATGGAGGGCCGCATGACGGTTAGTAATATGACCATCGAAGCCGGCGCACGCGCCGGCATTATCGCTCCGGACGAGACCACGTTCGACTATGTAAAAGGACGCCCGATGGCGCCCAAAGGTGGCGCGTGGGAACAAGCAATCAACTTCTGGAAGACACTGCCGTCCGACGAAGGCGCGGTCTATGACAAGGAAGTCGTCATGGATGTGTCGGAGATCGACCCACAAGTGACCTGGGGTACCAGCCCGGAAAACGTCGTTGGGATCACCGGCAAAGCGCCCAATCCGAAGGATGCAGAAACCGAAGTCCAACGCGAAAGCATGCAACGCGCGCTCGATTATATGGGCATTCAACCGGGCACGAACATGACCGATGTTGAAATCGATACGATCTTTGTTGGCGCCTGTACGAATGGCCGGATCGAAGATATCCGCGCGGTTGCGGAAGTCGCCAAAGGCCGCAGGGTCGCCGAGGGCATCCGCACGCTGATTGTTCCCGGTTCAGGATTGGTGAAGGAACAGGCGGAACAAGAAGGCCTGGACAAAATTCTGATCGAAGCCGGATTCGACTGGCGCGAACCAGGATGCTCAATGTGTCTGGCGATGAATGTCGATCGCTTGCAGCCCGGTGAGCGCTGTGCGTCCACATCCAACAGGAACTTCGAAGGCCGCCAAGGACGCGGCGGTCGCACACATTTGGTCAGTCCCGCGATGGCCGCAGCCGCGGCCATTACCGGGAAGCTCACCGATGTTCGCGAGTTGATGAAAGATTGATAGAGTAAAACCAATGGAAAAGTTTAACAAACTCAGTGGCGTCGCGGCGCCCATGGACATGGTCAACATCGATACCGACAAGATCATTCCCAAGCTGCATTTGCGCACGATCAAACGCACCGGCCTGGGCAAGGTTGTATTTGAAGAAATGCGCTTCAATGAGGACGGCTCAGAAAAGCCTGAATTCATACTCAATCAAGAACCCTATCGCGATGCCAAAATTATAGTTGCCGGAGACAATTTCGGCTGCGGATCATCCCGCGAACACGCACCCTGGGCGCTGCTGGACTTCGGCGTCCGCTGCGTCATTTCCACGAGCTTCGCAGATATTTTTTACAGCAACTGCTTTAAAAACGGCATCCTGCCGATCCGCGTATCGAAAGACGAACTCGACGCCTTGATGGCTGACGCCCGGGACAAGGAAAACCCAGAACTGACGATCGATCTGGAGACCCTGGAAATCCGTCGCCCAAATGGTGGCGTCGTAAAATTCGATGTTGAAGAATTTCGCCGAAAATGCCTGCTGGATGGCCTGGATGATATCGGATTGACCATGCAGAAGAAGGAAAGCATCGGCGGATTCGAGGCGAAGCAAAAAATGTTGGAGCCCTGGCTGTATCGCGAACCAGCCGCAAGTTGAGCGCGGCTTCCGCCGCAGTTTTACAAGACGCTAACATTAGGAAATTGTTATGGCCGCCAACAAATCACTGCTAATTCTGCCGGGTGACGGCATTGGTCCCGAAGTCATGGGGCAGGTTCGCCGGGTCGTGGATTGGTTTGATCATCGCCGTTCGGTGACATTTGAAATTACTGAAGGTCTGGTTGGCGGTGCAGCGTATGACGCCCATGGCACGCCGATAACGGACGAAACCATGTCCGACGCCATGGCCGCCGACGCCGTGTTGTTCGGCGCGGTGGGCGGACCGCAATACGATGACGCCCCACGCGACCTGCGCCCCGAAATGGGCTTGCTTCACCTGCGCAAGGAATTAGACCTTTTCGCTAATTTGCGCCCGGCGATCGTATTCGACGCATTAGTCAGCGCCTCGACCTTGAAAGAGGAAGTCGTTCGGGGGCTTGATTTGCTGATTGTGCGGGAATCTACTAGCGGTGTTTATTTCGGCGAACCACGCGGTGTAGAAACCTTGCCCGACGGACGCCGCCGCGCCTATGACACCCAGGAATACACCGACAGCGAAATCCAACGCGTCGCCGCGCTCGCCTTTGAACTGGCGCGTCAACGCAGCAACCGGTTGATGTCGGTCGAAAAGGCGAATGTGATGGAGACCGGAATTTTCTGGCGCGGACTCGTCACCGAGATGGGTGCCGAATCATATGCCGATGTCGAGCTCGACCACATGTATGCGGATAACTGCGCCATGCAGCTGGTGCGTAATCCCAAACAGTTTGACGTCATTGTCACCGACAATTTGTTTGGCGACATCCTGTCCGATTGCGCCGCCATGCTCACAGGCTCGCTGGGCATGTTGCCGTCAGCGACGCTTGGCGCGGTGGACGACAGCGGACGTCGCCGAGCGCTCTACGAGCCGGTGCATGGCAGCGCGCCGGATATCGCGGGCAAGGATATGGCCAATCCCATCGCCTGTCTGTTGAGCTTCGCGATGCTCTTGAAGTATTCCTTCGGTATGGATGAAGACGCGCAGATAATAGAAGCCGCCGTGCAAAATGTACTGAGTACAGGTGTGCGGACTGCGGACATCATGTCCAAGGGCGCGGCGCCGGTCTCGACCTCTGTCATGGGCGACGCCATCATTCGCGAAATGGACAAACAAGCAGCGTAACCGACGGGCCCCTAATCTTAAATCCGGGGCCTTTCAACAGGGTTCGCCTAACGGAATTGGAAAAAGGTTATGGGTTACAAAGTTGCTATTGTCGGCGCCACGGGCAATGTGGGCCGCGAAGTGTTAACTACATTGTCAGAACGCGCGTTTCCAGCCGACGAGGTCATCGCGCTCGCGTCCGAGCGGTCAACGGGACTGGAGGTCTCGTATGGTGACGGCGGCGTTTTGAAAGTGCAGAGCTTGGAAACCTTTGACTTCGCAGGCGTCGATATCGTGTTGTCGTCGCCCGGTGCCAAAATATCTGCTATCCATGCGCCGCGCGCCACCAAGGCCGGCGCCGTGGTCATCGACAACACCTCGCAATTCCGCATGGACCCTGACGTGCCGTTGATCGTGCCCGAGGTCAACGGACACATGATCCATGAGCACAAGAAGCGAAACATCATCGCCAATCCGAATTGTTCGACCATACAAATGGTCATGGCGTTGAAACCCTTGCACGACGCCGCGACGGTCAAGCGCGTTGTCGTATCCACCTATCAATCCGTGTCGGGAGCCGGCAAGGCGGCGATGGACGAGTTGTTCAACCAAACCAAAGGCATCTTTGTGAACGATGCGGTGACACGCGAAGAGTTCACCAAGCAAATCGCCTTCAACGCCATTCCTCATATCGATGTTTTCATGGATGACGGGTCGACCAAGGAAGAATGGAAGATGATGGTCGAAACCAAGAAAATTCTCGACCCCAAAATCAAAGTCAGCGCCACCTGCGTTCGCGTGCCCATCTTCATCGGCCATGGGGAAGCGGTGAATGTCGAATTTGAACGCCCAATTTCCGCCGACGGCGCACGCCTTGCGCTGCGCAACGCGCCGGGCGTAATCGTCGTCGATCATCAGGCTAATGAAGGCTATGTCACGCCGGTGGAATGCGTCGGCGAAGACGCGGTATATGTCAGCCGCATCCGCGAGGACCCAACGGTCGAAAACGGCTTGAGTTTCTGGGTCGTGTCCGACAATCTTCGCAAAGGCGCGGCATTAAATGCGGTGCAAATCGCGGAAACACTGATTCGAGGGCAAGTAGGTAAAGCGGCGTAGACAGTATAGAGCCATTAAGCCATTAAGCCATGACGCCACCCGAACCATCGCTCCCTTCGCCAAATGACCTCCAGCAGTCGCTGGCCACACGACTACCCTGCAAACCTTCATGCCATTGCTGGAACAACCGGACGTGACGTTTTTCAGTCTACAACTTGGGCCCCCATAGCCGACATCGCGCGGTTCAGCGCAGACGCCTTGCTGCGTGATCTACTACCCCATATCCGGGATTTTTCGGACACTGCCGTCGTTTTGTCAAAATTGGATTTAGTGATTGCGTTAATACGTCACAGGCGCATTTGGCGGACACCATGGCCCGCCCGGTCTGGACCCTATTGCCTTTCGCACCAGATTGGCGATGGCGGTTAGATAGACCGGATACGCCCTGGTATCTCTCCATGCGCTTGTTCCGACCAGACAGCCCGCGCGGTTGGCCTGCGTCATAGGCCAAGTGCAAGCGGCGTTGATCGAATACAGAACGACCTTCAGCGCGTCGCAGTCGGATTAGACGCGCTGATCAGAGCTGCTGGGCTGCATATAATTCACGCGGGGCCACGGCGGCGTCGAGCGCTTGGATCAACCGCAAGTCGCCATCGTTCTTTGCGTCCAGACTCGTCTGCAAAATCGCATGAAGGCCCGACGCCGCGCGGGACAAGGCGTCCGGCGCGTTCCGACTGGCCAGATAGCATCCCAGAAACAGCGCCGTGAACGCATCCCCCGCCCCGTGACTCGCCAAACCCAGCTTCGGCGTCATAACAACCCAAGCCAATTCACCGTCCAGAGCAAGCGTCGCTAATTCCGCGCCACACGAAATGCCGGTGATGACCACAAGGCCGGGCCCCATTGCACGCAACTCTCGTGCGGCGTCACGCGCTGTGTCCAGAGATTCAATTGTCATTCCGGTCAACCACGCCGCTTCATAGACATTGGGTGTGATGATGTCAGCGGCGGGTACCCCGCGATCTCTGAAAAATTCCGGCAAGCCCGCCGCAACATAGGACGCGCCGTTGTCACCCATCACCGGGTCGCAACAATAAAGCGCGTCCGGTCGCACTTGCTTTACCGCTGCAACAGCGTCGAGAAGAACCGGCCCCGTCCCGACCTGGCCCAGATATCCCGACAATACCCCGTCACATTGATCGAAACTGCCGCTCAGCCCCTGGACAAGATCGGCGATCCCCGCAGGGTCATGAGTCTGGCCGGTGAAGGCGCCATGGGCGGGATGATTGGAAAACATTACCGTGTCGATCGGCCAGACATCAACACCCATCCGGTGCAACAGTGGCAGGGCGGCGGCATTGCCAACATAACCACGCACGACGGAGGATTGAAGGGAGAGAATAGCCATGGCGCATCCTATCCCAGCGTGGGCTGTCTCGAACAGTCCTGGTTGGCCCCACACAGCCGGTGGTCTATATCAGTCGCGCATTAATTAATCGTTGGAGACTACTATGACGCCCTCGAATAGTTCAGACACCCGGCCCCGGCGCTCCATCTTGTACATGCCCGGCGCCAACGCGCGAGCGCTGGAAAAGGCGAAAACACTGGCCGCCGATGGTTTCATCTTTGATTTGGAAGACGCCGTCGCGCCCGATGCCAAGGAACTGGCGCGACATCAGGTACGCGACGCGGTGGATGCGGGCGGTTACGGTGCGCGCGAACGGGTGGTCCGAGTCAACGGGTTCGACACGCCCTGGGGTGCCGACGACATCGCCGCCTTCGCAACCGCCGATATCGACGCGGTGCTGTTGCCAAAGGTCGAGGACCCGGAGACCGTCGAGCGCGCCATCGGGTTGTTGGCGTCAAACGGCGCGCCAGACACGCTGTCGATCTGGTGCATGATCGAAACCCCAATGGGGGTCTTACATGCCGAAGCAACCACCACCGCGTGGGCGTCACGCATTGGCGCATTGGTGTTGGGCACCTCCGACCTTGCGACAGATTTGCACTGCCTGCACACGCCCGGCCGCGAACCTTTTTTATACAGTCTGTCCCACTGCATCCTAGTCGCCCGTGCCTATGGCACCGCGGTGTTGGACGGCGTGTATCTTGATTTAGCGGACGATTCGGGATTCGCCCAAGCTTGCCTACAAGGCCGCAAGCTTGGCTTTGACGGCAAAACACTTATCCATCCCAAAACAATCGCAACGGCCAATGAAACCTTCGGACCAAGCGCCAAGGTCGTGGACTGGAGCCACCGCGTTATCGCCGCATATGACGCCGCTACGGCCGACGGACAAGGCGTCGTTTTGCTGGAGGGGAAATTAATCGAGAATTTACATGTGGTAGACGCCCGCCGAATTGTTGCGCTGGCGGAAAGAATCGACGCCCTGCAAGCGGCGCAAGATAACTAGACCGGCTGAATCGCCAACGGCGATTACGATCAATCTTGATTTTCTCTAAAAACCGGAGGCGCTGGGGTTAATCCCAACGCTTCCAGAATCACGGCCGACTTGAGACAAGAGTCCCCAAACCGAAATCATGGCCCGCCTGCGCACCCCCACCCTTGCGTCGAAGAAACGCCGTCCGCCCTGGCGTGCGGAACACCACTTCATCGCACTGTGATCCCCCGAGGCAGGATCACAATGGGCGAGGAAAGGCCAAAGTCAATCAGCAGTCCACAACAACACGACCCTCAAACAAAGTTCCGTCCCATAGAATAACACATCCGCAACGCCACGGAGGTGCGAACGCTAAAGCATCCACATGGGCTGCCTTAGCCGCTTGGCGGGCAGCCGCTTCGCGTCCGGGAAGCGATGGATGCGTCATTTGGGTTGATCCCGACAATTAAGCCAGGCCCCCCAGACACGCCAACGACGCGGACTTTCTAAAGCGACGCCTGCGTATCAACGCCGCGCCCCCGAAGCCGAACCAAGTTTACGAGAAATCGTTCGCCTAATTTGTGAAACCACCCTATTACCCGCCTTCGAGACATCAAAGGCAAACCTAGCAAAGGCTAAACGCAGCATTCCTGAAAGATCACCAACCACAAAGGAAATACACAGTTTCACCACAGTCCCGTGCCAAATTTCATTGGCTGCGGTTATCTTCGTTCCAAGTCTACAAAAATCACGCGTATCCAATAAAAAAACAGTCCATAATATTGCGCTAAACACACACCCGACACATAAAATATTAACCAGGTTATCCACAATAGTGGTTTATCGGCAACATTCCGGCCCCAAAAGGCGGACGTTTGCCATGCATTGCAACATCCGACATACTATATTTAAGTCGAAGGCAGTGATGGTGCCTTTTTCACAGTAAGTCGTTATTGTACAAAGGCTTGACTTCCGGTAACGTGGGCGGAATTTGGACGTGTCTTAAAAGTGCGTCCTATGAATTTAGTCATCGGCAGGCATTGGTTAGGCATCGGCGACGTATTAACTGGACGCATGGACGTTCGTTGTTGGGTTAATATTCAGGTGGAATGAAGACGGGGGAGTGATTATGGGCAGCAGTGAACGGCCGCTATCGCCGCATCTCGACATTTATAAACAAGAATGGACCATGGTCCTGTCGATCACGCATCGGATCACCGGCGCGGGCTTGGCGGGTGGCACATTGCTGTTGGTCTGTTGGCTCTTGGCGCTGGCCAGCGGACAGGAGGCTTTCGGCGCGGTTCAAGCGTTCATCGGGGCTTGGTATGGCAAGCTCCTCCTCTTCGGCTGGACATGGGCGTTGTTCTATCATTTCTGCAACGGTATCCGACATCTCGGCTGGGATCTCGGCAAGGGGTTTGAATTGGATACCGCCCGCAACACAGGATACTTCGTCGCCTTGGCGTCAGTTGGCCTGACATTGTTAACCTGGGCCGTCGGATATGCGTCAGTGGGAGGGAACTCATGAATATGCGCACGCAACTTGGTGAAGTTCGCGGCCTGGGGTCGGCGAAAACTGGTACCAGCCATTTCTGGATGCAACGGCTGACCGCGCTCGCCCTGATCCCGCTGACCTTATGGTTTGTGGCCTCGTTGGCGTCGATGGGAAGCGCTGATTACGCTGACGCGGTGGCCTGGGTAAAATCCCCGCTGACATCGATATTGCTGTTAGCGTTGATCGCGGCGACGTTCCATCACATGCAACTTGGGCTGCAAGTAATCATCGAAGATTACGTGCACGCCGAAGGGTTAAAAATCGCCAGTTTGATCGTGATGAAATGCGGAAGTGTTCTGCTCGGCCTCGCGGCTGCATTCGCGGTTCTCAAAGTAGCATTCGAAGGGTAGCCGATCATGGCGAAATCATACGAAATTATCGATCACACCTATGATGTTGTGGTCGTCGGTGCCGGCGGCGCAGGGCTTCGCGCCACGTTTGGCATGGCTGAAAAAGGCTTGAAAACAGCCTGCATCACCAAGGTCTTCCCGACACGCAGCCACACGGTGGCGGCGCAAGGCGGCATTTCCGCCGCGTTGGGCAATATGGGCGAAGACGATTGGCGCTGGCATATGTACGACACCGTTAAAGGGTCGGACTGGCTGGGTGATCAGGACGCCATTGAATATATGTGCCGCGAAGCGGTGCCTGCAATTGTCGAGTTGGAACATTACGGCGTTCCGTTCAGCCGCACGCCGGAAGGTAAAATTTACCAACGCGCGTTTGGCGGCATGACAACCCAGTACGGCGAAGGACCACAAGCGCAACGCACCTGCGCCGCCGCCGATCGCACCGGCCACGCCATGTTGCACACCTTGTATCAGCAATCGTTGAAACATGACGCGGAATTCTTCATCGAATACTTCGCGCTCGACCTTATCATGGACGAAGAAGGTGCCTGCCGGGGCGTCATGGCCTGGAACTTGGACGACGGCACCATTCACCGCTTCCTCGCCAAGAAAGTTGTCCTGGCGACGGGCGGTTGTGGACGAATTTACTTCTCCTGTACCTCGGCGCATACCTGCACTGGCGATGGTGGCGGCATGGCGCTTCGCGCGGGCCTGCCCATGCAGGACATGGAATTTGTTCAATTCCACCCCAGCGGCATCTACGGTTCTGGCTGTCTGATCACTGAAGGGGCACGCGGGGAAGGCGGTTACCTGACCAATAGCGAAGGTGAACGCTTCATGGAGCGCTACGCGCCATCCGCAAAAGATTTGGCCAGCCGCGACGTGGTGAGCCGATCCATGACGATGGAAATTCGTGAAGGCCGCGGCGTTGGCGGACGAAACGACCATATTCATCTGCATCTAGAACATCTGGACGCCGCCATCATCATGGAACGGCTACCGGGCATTGCAGAAACAGCCCAGATTTTCGCCAATGTGGATATCACGCGCGAACCTATTCCTGTCATCCCGACCTGCCACTACAACATGGGCGGCATCCCGACCAATTTCCATGGCGAAGTCGTCACCCTGAAGGACGGCAATCCCGATACGGTGGTGCCAGGCCTGATGGCCGTTGGCGAAGCCGCTTGCGTCTCAGTGCACGGGGCCAATCGGTTGGGGTCCAATTCACTGCTTGATCTAGTCGTGTTTGGCCGTGCCGCGGCCAATCGATGCGCGGAAACGGTGGACACCACCGAAGCGCACAAGCCTTTACCGGCGGATGCCGGCGACAACGCGCTGGACCTGCTGGACCGCATGCGCCACGCGGATGGCGACACGCCAACGGCGCAGTTGCGGGCGGAAATGCAGGACATCATGCAGAACAACTGCGCGGTGTTCCGCACCGGCGAAGTCATGAATGAAGGCGTCGCCAAGATGACCGAATTGGCTAAAGGAATGCCCGATATCAAAGTCAGCGACCGGTCCATGATCTGGAATTCCGATCTTGTGGAAACCTTGGAATTGCAGAACTTGATGGCGCAAGCGATGTCGACCATGCAATCGGCGGCCAACCGGGACGAATCACGCGGCGCTCACGCCCGCGACGACATGCCCGACCGGGACGACGACAATTGGATGAAGCACACGGTGTCGTGGGTGGATTCAGACTTCAACACCAAGATCGACTACCGCCCGGTGCATAGTTACACGCTGACGGATGAAATCGACTACATTCCGCCGAAAGCGCGCGTTTACTAAGCAAATGTTTTAACAACTCGATAAGGCGGCACGATAAGTAGCTGAATGTCAAAGGGGAAAATTGATGGCTGAATTTACGCTTCCCGCGAATTCAAAGATTAAACAGGGCAAGGAATGGCCCGCGTCAGCCAGTGGCGGGGCGCCGCAAACCTTTCGGATTTACCGATGGACGGCGGAAGACGACGAGAACCCAAAAATCGACACCTATACCATCGACACCAGCGATTGTGGGCCGATGGTTCTGGACGCGTTGATCAAGATCAAGACGGAAATTGACCCGACCTTGACGTTCCGGCGTTCCTGCCGCGAAGGCATCTGCGGGTCGTGCGCGATGAACATCGACGGCACCAATACATTGGCCTGCACCAAATACATTTCGGATATGAAGGGCGACGTGAAAATTTATCCGTTGCCCCACATGAAGGTCGTGAAGGATTTGGTGCCGGACCTTAACGCCGCCTATGCTCAATTGGCGTCCATCGAACCTTGGATGAAGACCGAAACGGCGGCGCCACCGGACCGCGAGCGTCTGCAATCACCGGAAGACCGCAAAAAGCTGGACGGCTTGTACGAATGTATTCTGTGCTTCTGCTGCTCCACGTCCTGTCCCAGCTATTGGTGGAACGGCGATAGGTATTTAGGCCCAGCAATTTTGTTGCAGGCCTATCGCTGGATTGTGGACAGCCGCGACGAACATACCGGCGAACGACTGGATAATCTGGAAGACCCGTTCCGTCTGTACCGGTGCCACACCATCATGAACTGTTCCAAGACCTGCCCAAAAGGTCTGAACCCGGCCAAGGCGATTGCCGAAATCAAGAAGTTGATGGTCGAACGGCAGTATTAACTGCATGGACATCCGCAAGACCGTCATGATTTGCGAAACCGTATTCGCAGAGGCAGGTAAGCCCGCGCCAACGCCGATCTACCGCGTCGCCGCCATAACCGTTTTTAACAACCCTTTTGCAGGCCAAGACTATATTGAAGATTTAACGCCCTTGTTTGAAATTGGTGCGGCGGTGGGTGAAAAAATGTCGACGGACGCGGTCGCTAAGTTGGGCGGCGCACCAGTCAGCTATGGCAAGGCCGCGATTATCGGCGCGGCGGGCGACTTTGAACATGGCGGCGCCATCCTTCATCCCCGGTTGGGCAAACCCATGCGCGCCGCGACCGATGGCGGCAAGGCGTTGATTCCATCCAATGTTAAGGTCGCCGCACCGGGCGCAATTATCGACGTCCCTCTAGGTCACAAAGACGATCTGTGGTCGTTTGACCATTTTGATACCATGTCAATCTGCATTCCCGACAGCCCCCGACCACACGAGATCATGATGATTATTGCGTTTGCCGATGGCAGTCGCGTAAACCCACGTTCAGGCGCGGCCCCCGCCGTTTGACACTTCATTAAAAACGTCTATCACCAACTGGGTTTTGATGACGACGTCCGGAGTTCATCATATGTATTTACCACCCGCCTTTGAGATTAAAGACCGCGATGCGATGCACGCCATTATTCGCGAAAACAATTTCGGCTCACTTTTCAATCAGGTAGACGGCGCGCCTTTCGCCACACATTTGCCCTTCATGATCGAAGGTGACTTGCTGGTGGCGCACATGGCCCGCGCTAATCCGCAATGGCAGGCCTTCACCGATGGCGCACCCGTATTGTGCATCTTTCAAGGGCCGCACGCCTATATTTCGCCGACTTGGTACGATTCGGCGAACATGGTGCCGACCTGGAATTATGTCGCCGTGCATGTCCGTGGAACACCGCGCATCATTGACGATCCCACGCGCGCCTATGCCACGCTTCAACGATTGGTAGAATCGCAGGAAATTCGACTGCCCAATCCCTGGCAGTTAGACGATCAGGACCGCGACAATATCAACGTCCTGCTACGATCCATCGTCGTGTTTGAGATACCCATTGAACAAATTGACGGTAAAGCAAAGATGAACCAGAATCGGACAGAGGCAGACCGGCGCGGCGCTATTACCGGTTTACAAGACACAGGCGGTGCGGGGAACACCGCCGTCGCCGAACTTATGACCGAATTTATGAATCAACAGGATTCAGAGAAGGAATGACGATGACCGACACAAAAAAAACCTACGAAAATTTCCGCAGCAATCGCTGGTTCGGCAGCCAGGACGTTCGCGGGCACGGTCACCGCTCCCGCGCCATGCAGATGGGCTATAGCGCCGCCGATTGGAGCGGCAAACCGGTCATCGCCATCATCAATACCTGGTCCGACATCAACCCCTGCCACAGCCATTTCAAGAACCGGGTCGAAGACGTCAAGCGCGGCGTGCTGCAAGCGGGCGGGTTCCCGCTGGAACTGCCCGCCATGTCGCTGGCGGAAGTGTTCGTTAAGCCAACAACGATGCTCTATCGCAATATGTTGGCCATGGAATGTGAAGAATTGCTGCGCAGCCATCCGGTGGACGGTGCGGTTCTGATGGGCGGTTGCGACAAAACCGGGCCCGCGTTACTGATGGGTGCCATCAGCATGAACATTCCCGCGATCTTTGTGCCCGCAGGCCCCATGAATTCGGGCTATTGGCGCGACAAACCACTCGGCAGCGGGTCGGATTCGTGGAAATACTGGGACGAATTACGCGCCGGGAATATCACCGAAGAAGAATGGGGTGAAGTCGAAGCGGGCATCGCACCATCGCCAGGCCACTGCATGACCATGGGCACCGCCAGCACCATGACGTCGATAGCGGAATCCATCGGCATGACCCTGCCCGGCGCCGCGTCAATCCCCGCCACCGACGCCAATCACCCGCGCATGGCCGCCGCATCCGGACGGCGCATCGTAGACATGGTGTGGGAAGATTTGAAACCGGGCGATATTTTGCAACACCAATCCTTCATCAACGCTATCGCCGCCGCCATGGCGATGGGGTGTTCGACTAACGCCATCATTCATTTGGTCGCAATGGCGCGCCGCGCCGGTCATAATATTGGCCTGGATGATTTCGAGACGCAAAGCCGCCGTGTACCGGTCATCGCCAACATTCGTCCAAACGGCGACAAATACCTGATGTATGATTTTTATCGCGCAGGCGGGTTGCGGGCGATGTTGAACCGTATCGACTCCCTCCTTGACGGGACGCAAATGACGGTCAATGGGAAAACCCTGGGCGAAAATATCGCCAACGCCACCGTGCACGACGAAGACGTCATCCGCACCTTAGACAATCCCATCTGCGCCTCCGGGGCGTTGGCGGTGCTGAAAGGCAATCTGGCACCGGATGGCTGCGTCATGAAAGTCTCCGCGCTGGACGAACGATTCCTAAAACATACCGGTCCAGCCCTAGTGTTCGACAGCTATCCCGACATGAAGGCGGTCATCGAAAGTGACGATCTGGACGTGACCGCGGACACCGTGTTGATCTTGCGCAATGCGGGCCCCCAAGGGGGGCCGGGCATGCCAGAATGGGGCATGTTGCCAATCCCAGGAAAACTAATTCGCCAGGGCGTGCGTGACATGATGCGCATTTCCGATGCCCGCATGAGCGGCACCAGCTACGGCGCCTGTGCGCTACATGTGACGCCGGAAGCCTATATCGGCGGACCGCTAGCGTTGGTGAATACCGGCGACATGATTTCCGTCGATGTGGAGAACCGCTCCCTGACGCTCGACATTTCCGACGCTGAAATGGAAATCCGGCGCCAAGCCTGGACGCCGCCGCCGGTGCGCTACGAACGCGGTTACGGCTACATGTTCTCCAACCATATCCGCCAGGCCAACGAAGGCTGCGACTTCGACTTCCTCAGTACAGATTATGGCGCTCCGGTTGAAGAACCCGCTATTTTTTAACGCCCCAGAAACAGCTACTTGGCGATGTGGGTCCATATAAAACGCCATTTCCAGCGGACCATTGGTATAGACATTTAATAGGTAAGACGGCATGTATTGAAATCTTCGTTAAGTGAATGTCCTTGACGAATGATGAACTCAAATTTCACGAGTAAATGTTAAGTGAGCCAAACTAAAAATTCTCAACTTCTTGAATTACATACAGATACGGTCCTCCCGGAATGGATTGACAACAACGGGCATATGAACGTGGCGTATTATGTCCTTGCATTTGATTACGTGACCGATGCGTTTCTAGATTACATTGGTCTCACGCGCGATTTGAAGAAAACCGTCAATTCCACAACCTTCGCACTCGACGTAAATGTTAGCTATAAGCGGGAAGTTCTGGAAGGAGATCCCTTGCGTTTTACGACGCAATTAATCGATGCGGATGAAAAACGGCTCCATTTTTTTCATCAAATGTTTCACGCGACGGACGGATACCTGGCTGCAACCTACGAAGTGTTGAGCGTGCATGTGAATTTAAACACCCGGCGGATCACGCCCATGCCCGACGAACTGCAGCGTCGGGTGGAAATGTTACGGGACAAGCACCAAATTCTGGCGAAGCCCGACGCTGTTGGACGTAAATTAGGCATTCGGCGGAAATCTGATTAAAATTGGACTTCCGTACTACGGGTTGACGTCTATAATGAGTAGCGTGCAAAAGGTTTTGAACTAGTCATCCTGTTTGTCACAGACTGGTATTTTTGATGGTGTTCTCGGCGCAGGAGTTTCCTCGGAGTCCACGGACGCATTCAATCCAGCGGCGGGGTTTGCGCAAAACGTCATGGGACGCGATACCGCCGCACGATATGGCAGCGAGGAATTCGCAATTATTCTGCCGAACACAGAATTGGACTCGGTAACAATCCTGGCGAATAAAGTGCGTGAGGCTGTGGCGTCCAAACGTATTCGCAAGAAACCCACTGGCGAGGATTTTGACGCGATCTCGATATCTATAGGTGTGGCCAAATTCCGCAACGGCGAATTATTAAACGAACTTACTCAACGCTCCGACAAGGGCTTGTATCAGGCTAAGGATTCCAGAAGACGAGCTAAAAAATCTGCTGAAAGTTGACGCATGGGCGGACAAACTTGACGCGCAGACCTTGTTTCAGGTCTAAATCAGAAGAACCAATTGGCAAATAAACACGGCGAACGGGTGTGACCGGCGACATTAAAAATACCATTTTTTCCACCATTCGGCGCTCCCGCGAACAAGGGTTGCGGCAACTTGGCCGTTTAGCGCGTCATGAACAAATTATGCTCATGACCTTGGCCGCAATCCTTGGGTTCGTGGGCGGCGGATCGGCGATAGCATTTCGCGAAGCCATCGAATTTTTTCAGCTTACTTTTCTGGGTTTTCAATTCGGGGGTGGAAACATTCTCGCGGAAACACCGTGGCATCGAATCATTCTGGTCACCACCGGCGGTGGTTTATTGGTGGGGCTCTGCCTTCGCTTCCTCGTGCAGGGCCGCCACATTCACAGCGTCTCGGAAGTGATCGAAGCAGCGACGTTTCAAGGCGGGAAGATCAATCTGCGCACCGGATTGACCTCGGCCGCTGTCAGCGCCTTGTCATTAGGGACAGGCGCGTCAGCAGGCCGGGAAGGCCCCGTCGTACATTTGGGAGCGACCCTTAGCGCTTTTATCGCTGATAAGCTGAAACTTGGCCGGTCGCTGAGCCGAACCCTGCTGGGGTGCGGCGTCGCCGCCGCCGTCGCGGCGTCGTTCAACGCGCCCATCGCCGGGGTGTTCTTTTCACTGGAAGTCGTCATCGGACACTACACGTTACGAGCGTTTTCACCCATCGTCATCGCCTCGGTGACCGGAACCATCGTCAGCCGCGCATATTTCGGAAATTTTCCCGCCTTCACCGAACTTGAATACCACGTTGTGTCCTTCCTCGAATTTCCAGCCTTCGCCATATTGGGCGTAATTAGCGCATTTACAGCGACAGCGTTTCTACGCTCCATCGCCGTTACTCAATATGTGGTGCGACACAGCCGTATTCCAGAATGGCTGCGGCCTGCCTGCGCTGGACTAGCCGTGGGATTGATCGCATTACTATACCCACAAGTCCTGGGCGTCGGCTACGAAGCCACAGACCAGGCACTCAATCAGCAGCTCGCCTTCACTATGTTGGTCGCCCTGCTGATTGCAAAAATCGCAGCAACCTCCATCAGTATCGGCCTTGGATTCGGCGCCGGCGTGTTCTCTCCATCACTGTTCATCGGTGCCATGCTCGGCGGCGCCTATGGCATTGTCGCGACGTGGGCGTTTCCCGACCTGTCCTCGGGGCCCGGCGCATACACCATTGTGGGCATGGGCGCGGTTGCCGGTGCCGTGCTCGGCGCACCGATTTCGACCATCCTTATGGTGTTTGAATTGACGGGGGACTATTCCATCACCGTCGCCGTGATGATTGCGACGGTGATCGCCTCCACAGTGACCCAGCACCTCTACGGACATTCCTTTTTTACCTGGCAATTGGCCAAGCGGGGACTCAACCCAAAACATGGCGGCGAGCGCCAACTGCTGCGCTCGGTTCGTGTTCGCGACGTCATGGAACAGGACTTCGAAACCGTCGACCCCGCCGCGACCATGGTTGAAATACGGGGGAAACTACTTCAATCGCACCATGGCGAACTCTTCGTCATCGATGATGGTGGCGCGCTGCACGGTACCATCACATTGCCCGACATGTCGGAAACCGCCTTCGACACGTCAATGGACACATTGTTGAACGCTGAAGATGTGTCGCGCCTCCACCCCCCCGTTCTGGAACCGCACGACATGTTGGAAAAAGCGATTCGGCGTATGGATGCGGTCCATGAAGAACAAATTGCTGTGGTGAGAAACACGACGTCCATGGAGGTCGTGGGCGTCGTGCGGCAGGTTGATGTCATGAACGCCTACAATGCGGCCATTATGAAGGCACATGCCGCAGAACGCGGCGAAGATTAGTTTCAAAAAATAGACGCGTGCCTGTTTGGCGCTGTATCGTGTGTTATAAACCTGGCATGAGTGATCCTTTCTCCGATGACCCGCTAGATTACGATGCCCCCCCGCCACCGGTTAGTAATTTGGTGCGGCGCGACGCGCCTGCACCATGGCTGGATGCGCTGAATGGCGCGCAACGCAGCGCCGTCGAAGCGCTCGACGGATCGGTGTTGGTTCTGGCGGGCGCCGGCACCGGAAAGACTCGCGTGTTAACCACGCGATTGGCGCAAATTCTGCACACAGGGCGGTGCCGCCCCTATCAAATGTTGGCTGTGACGTTCACCAACAAGGCGGCGCAGGAAATGCGCAATCGGGTTGCAGATTTAGTGGGGCCGGTCGCTGAAGGCATGTGGATAGGCACATTTCACGCCTTGGGGGCGCGCATTCTGCGCCGCCATGCCGAAATCGTCGGCCTAAAATCTAACTTTACGATTCTGGACGCGGACGATCAGGTGCGCCTATTGAAGCAATTGCTCCAAGCCGAGAAAGTTGACGAAAAGCGCTGGCCTGCACGTGCGCTGTCCGCCTTAATTCAACGCTGGAAGGATCGCGGCTTAACCCCGGATAAAGTCAGTGTAGCGGAAGGCGGCGAATTCGCGGATGGTCAGGCCGCCAAAATTTACACGCAGTACCAGGCGCGGTTGAAAATATTGAACGCCGCCGACTTCGGCGACTTATTACTGCACTGTCTGACGATTTTCAACGTACAACCTGATGTGCTAACCGGGTTTCAAAATCTATTCCATTACATCCTGGTCGATGAATACCAGGACACCAATGTCGGTCAATATTTATGGCTGCGTCTGTTGGCGCAAGGCCATAAGAACATCTGTTGCGTTGGCGATGACGACCAGTCGATTTATGGATGGCGCGGTGCCGAAGTGGGTAACATTCTGCGATTTGAAAAGGACTTTCCCGGTGCCAAGGTCGTTCGGTTGGAACAAAACTACCGGTCCACACCCCATATTCTTGCCGTGGCCGCCGGATTGATTTCACACAACGAAGAACGGCTCGGCAAAACTTTGTGGACCGATGTAACCGACGGCGAAAAAGTCGTTGTGCGCGGCGTGTGGGATGGCGAGGAAGAAGCCCGTGTAATTGGCGAGGAAGTTGAAGCGCTACATCGCCAGAAAAACAGTCTCGATGAAATCGCCATTCTGGTTCGCGCGGGGTTCCAAACGCGCGAATTTGAAGATCGCCTTCTGACGTTGGGCGTTCCATACCGGGTCATCGGCGGGCCGCGATTTTATGAACGCGAAGAACTTCGCGACGCCCTTGCCTATCTTCGCGTTATCCATCAATCCGACGACGATCTTGCGCTGGAGCGGATCATCAACAAACCAGCACGCGGCGTCGGCAAAACGACACTCCATGCGATGCACATTCTGGCACGGATACAAGACTGTTCGTTGTATTCCGCCGGGTTGCAGCTTATCGATACTGATGAATTACGACCTCAGGCGCGAAGTAAACTAACCGAAATTCTGGGACATTTCGACCGATGGCGACGCATGGCCGATGGCCTGCCCCATTCAGAATTGGCCGAAACTGTTCTCGACGAATCTGGCTACACCACATATTGGATGACCAGCAAGAAACCTGACGCGCCCGGAAAATTGGAGAATTTGAAAGAACTTATTCCCGCAATGAAGGAACGTGAAAACCTCACCGAATTTTTAGAGCATGTCAGCCTGGTCATGGAAAACACCGAAAACAAAGGTGGCGAAATGGTCAACATAATGACCCTACACAGTGCCAAGGGATTGGAATTCGATTCAGTCTTCCTGCCCGGTTGGGAGGAAGACTTGTTTCCCCACAAACGTTCGCTTGATGAAAATGGCGAATCCGGGTTGGAGGAAGAACGCCGCCTCGCCTATGTCGGTTTGACGCGAGCGCGCGAACGCGCCCATATTTCCTACGCCGCCAACCGCCGTATTTACAATCAGTGGCTAAGCGCTGCGCCGTCCCGGTTCATTGACGAATTACCCAAGGATGAAATTGAAATCGCAAGCGAACCTGGCCTGTACGGGACCCGTGACATCGCCTTTGACGGCGCGTTTAATCCGTCACGGGGATTATCGCAAGGCGGGCCAGGTTTGCGCCGGTTTCAGGGGCGCGCCCCCAGCGCTGTGGTCCTTGAGGCAACTGCCGTGAATGTCGATGGCGGATCCAACGGGTTTGCAGTCGGGGATCGCTGTTTTCATCAGAAATTTGGCATGGGCTCCGTGCGCGCAACGGAAGGTGACAAGCTCACCATCGATTTCGACAAAGCCGGGCAGAAAAAGGTCATCGCGGCCTTTGTCCAAAAGCCTTGAAGCACACCTTCGTAACGTTACCTGGAACCGTTTATGTTAATTGAAAGTGGCTGGAAGTTAGCCCTCGTAACGCCGGAATCCGCGGTCGAAGAATTTGCAATGGCGCTGGATCCGTTTTGCTACGGACTTTCCGCATTTGAAATAGAAGAAGGCGGGGACTGGCGGGTCGAAGGTTTCGCGGGCGAAAAGCCGCCGCAGGATAATCTCACCGCCGCCGTGGCGCTCGCGGCGCTTCGGGCCGGCGTTCCCGAGCCCAGGCTTGATTGCGTCCCTATTCCCGCCACCGACTGGGTCGCCAAAACGCAAAAATCGTTTCAGCCACTGCGCGCCGGCCGGTATTTCATTCAGCCCTCGCATTACGATGGCGCAATTCCTGCCGGATCAATCGCATTGACGATCGACGCCGGCGCCGCGTTTGGCACTGGCGAACACGCCACAACGAAAGGATGCCTGCTGGCGCTGGACCAACTCGCCAAACGGCGCCGATTTGCCCGCACGCTGGACCTTGGCTGCGGGTCCGGCATTTTGGCCATGGCCATGGCGGCCACATGGCGACGCAAGGTGTTGGCGGGGGATATTGATCCGGAGGCGGTCAACGTGGCGCGTCAAAACTTTCAAATCAACCGTTTGACGCCGCTCACCCACGCCTATGTTAGTCGTGGGTTTTCAGCAAGCGCGCTTCGTGCGGGCAGACCCTATGATTTGATCACCGCCAATATTTTAGCAAGACCTCTAATTTCATTGGCGGGTGCCATTCGACGCCACACCACCCCGGGTGGCGTGGTCATCCTGTCTGGCCTTTTAAACCATCAGGAAAACATGGTCGCGGCGGCATACCGCGCCGCCACATTCCATTTGGTCCATCGCATCACAATCGACGAATGGCGAACACTCGTATTTGTGCTGTAACGGTTACCGCCGAACGGCTGAGTTATGTAACTCCTCTATCGTCGTCGCCCGTGCGATATTCGCCCGATTGAGGCCAATGTCGTCGAGAACATGATCGTTCAACAAGGACAGTTCGTAAGTAGTACGGTTGAATCGATAGCTCGCCATGGTCGCCTTGAAAAAGGCCAAGACCTTATGCGTCAGGTTCCGGCTCGCCGGGTGAATCAGGGAAACATCAGTCATTGTCATCATTCCTTCTTTTTAATTTACTGTTTTAAATCCGAACACATTCATTGATGCATTCTCGTCACCTTATATATTTGTTATAATGAGATTTTATAGTGGTTTTTTCGCAGTGCAGCATATCAAAAACTGCATGGCTTGCCGACCTTGACGCAACCCATTAGCTTGGACGCAACGGAGGAATACAGATGGTTGGGCAACGTTCCAAAACATTCGACGACGATTTGGCGTCGACGCTGGCCGACGCTGGCGTCACGATGAGCCGTCATGCCGCACGCGATCTCCTGGCTGGAGTGGCGGGCGCACCCCTGACTCGGAATCCAGACTCATGGGTCGACCTTATTGCGCCGGGCGTGGACGCGGCGTTACGGGCGCGGCTGCATAGCTTCGCCAAACAGATCACGCAAGAAACGACAGACGGGTTGGACCAAAGCCCCGCGCCGCCGGAACGGCTCAACAATTTGCGCGCTGAATTGGCGCGCCAGAATCTGGACGGCTTTATAGTGCCGCGCACCGACGAATATCAAGGCGAATACGTACCGCCGCATTCGGACCGACTGCGCTGGCTGACTGGTTTTTCCGGGTCCGCCGGGGTCGCGGTCATTTTGGCGAACAAGGCCGCCATTTTCATCGACGGTAGGTACACGCTACAGGTGCAGTCGGAAGTCCTTTCGGACCTTTTTGAACCGCAACACCTTGCCGATGCGCCTCCGGGCGCCTGGATTTTTGAACATCTTCCCAACGACGCTAAGGTGGGTTTCGACCCCTGGCTACACACCCAACAATCCGCCAAGACCCTGCGAACGGCAGTGGAAAAGGCTGGTGGTGAATTGGTCGCAGTCGCCGACAATCCTATCGATACGATCTGGGACACCCAACCCGCGGCCCCTATCGCGCCAACCGTGCCGCACCCGATGGAATATGCAGGCAAATCAGCCGCGGAAAAACGCCGCGACCTTGGTGCCGCTTTGCAGAAAGACGGATTGGACGCCGCTGTGTTAACCGCACCTGATTCCGTTGCCTGGCTGTTGAACATTCGCGGTGGCGACGTCTCCCACACGCCGTTGCCGCTCTCCTACGCCATCGCCCATTCTTCCGGGTCGGTGGATCTGTTCATTGACCCACGCAAATTGGCACCGGGATTAGGCGCCCATTTGGGCAATGGCGTTTCCGTTGCGACGCCAGACGCGTTTCCCGCCGCCCTCGACGCGCTGGCGAGCAAATCGGTTCGGATCGACCCCAGTGCCACCGCATCAGCCGTATTTGAACGCTTGGAGGCTGGCGGCGCCAAAGTGGAGACAGGCGCGGACCCCTGCGCACTGCCCAAGGCGTGTAAAAATGAGGTTGAGTTAACCGGTGCCCGTAACGCCCATGAACGCGACGGTGCCTCACTGACGCGGTTTCTAGCCTGGGTGGCTGCCGAAACCCCCAAGGGCAATCTGCGGGAAATTAAAGCGGCGGACCAATTGCAAGCCTATCGCTACGAAAGCGACATGGCCCAAGATTTAAGCTTCCGCACGATTTCAGGATCTGGCGCAAACGGGGCGATTGTTCATTACTCCGTGTCCGAAAAAACCGACCGCACGCTGCAGGACGGGGAACTCTTTCTGGTCGATTCCGGTGCTCAATATCTAGACGGCACGACCGATGTCACACGCACCATCGCCATCGGCACACCCAGTGCAGAAATGATGGACCGCTTCACGCGTGTGCTCAAAGGTCACATCGCCATCGCCACGGCGCGGTTCCCCGAAGGCACGACGGGATCGCAACTGGACCCGATGGCGCGTCGCGCGCTCTGGGATGTCGGGCTCGACTTCGACCATGGCACAGGGCACGGTGTCGGCAGTTATCTGGGCGTTCATGAAGGACCGCATCGTATTTCAAAAGTCGGCAGCACCGTCGCCCTTCAGCCAGGCATGATCGTATCCAACGAACCCGGATACTACAAAACCGGCGAATATGGCATCCGTATTGAAAATTTAGTGACGGTGATTGCGTGCGAAATAGACGGTGCGGAACGGTCGATGTTGGCGTTCGAAACCCTGACCCTGGCGCCCATCGACCGGGCTCTAGTCAAACCTTCGATCATGACGCCGTCGGAACTAAGCTGGCTGAACAACTACCATGTCCGGGTGCGCACTGTCATGACACCGAAACTCGACGCCACGACGGTACACTGGTTGGAACAGGCGACTGAACCTATCGGTTAATTGGGTTTCGGGTTGTCATTCGCCGCCCCGTCGCGCTCCAGCGCCGCACGAATGTCATCCTTATCAACAGCGATTTCGACCCCAGCGCGCTCCAATTGCAGGATCATCGGCGAACGCGAATCGCGGTTTCCCCACCCCCGATTCATCGCTTCGGTCATTTCTTCCAGCGCCAGGTTTGCCATACGCATCGGCACACCAATTTCACGGCCCAACGCCGTCGCCAAAGACACGTCTTTATGTGCCAATCGCAAGGCAAAATCCGCCGGATCATATTCACCGGGCAGGAATTGGTTGATCAACCCGTCATAAGTTCTGCGTCGACCTTGCGCGCCTTGGCGCACGGCTTCCCACAATGCCAACGGCTCCACCCCGGCCTTAACACCTAAAGTGAAAACTTCAGCCAAGGCGCATTGCATGGCGTAGCCGCTGCAATTATGCACTAGTTTAGCTACCGATCCAGCACCTATATCGCCAATGTAATTCGCCCGGTCGCCAATGGCGTCGAGTACGCTTTTGTGTTTGTTGTAGACAGCTTCAGGACCGCCAATCCATAATGCGAGCTTGCCGCTTTCCGCGCCGTGGGGGCCGCCGCTGACCGGAGCGTCCAGCATATGCACGCCCTTTTCCGCAAAGACCGCATGGATGCGCCGCACCACGGTTGGGGAATTGGTCGACAAATCAAAATATGCGCCGTCCTTGCTCATACCGGCCAAAAGTCCATTTTCACCCAGCGCAACGGCTTCGACTTCAGGCGGTCCAGGCAGCGAGGAAAAAACGACATCCACCGCCTCACCCAATGCTTTAGGCGAGTCAGCCCATGCCGCCCCGGCGGCTATATGGGGCTCCGCCGCCGCTTTGTTCAAATCATGAACCACCAGATCGAAGCCCTTCTCTTGCAGATTGGCCGCCATGAACTTGCCCATCATGCCAAGTCCAACAAATCCTACTTTCATCTCACCTGCTCCTTTACTTTAATTATCATTCGCGGCGCGTTCCGTCGCCATTTTCGCCACCGCCGCATCAACCCGGCCATCATCCACCGCGATGTGGACGCCGGCGCGTTCCTGTTGCAGCACCATCGCCACACGCGCATCGCGTTCGGCCCACCCGCGGCTCATCGCTTCGGTAATTTCTTCGAGCGCCATGCTGGCAAAGCGCATGGGCACGCCAACCTCGCGCGCCAATTCCAGCGCCATCGATACGTCCTTTTGCGCCAACCGCAACGTGAAATCCGGCGGGTCGTAGTGATTGCGTAGAAAGTGCCGGGTGAGACTATCGAAAGGATTCTCCCGACCGATGATCCCTTGACGAACGGTTTCCCACAATTTCAACGGCGGGATTCCCGCTTTGACACCCAAAGTGAATACTTCGGCGAGCGCGCATTGAACTGATTTTCCGCCACAATTATGCACCAGCTTCGCCACCGACCCCGCTCCGATAGCGCCGATATACGCCGCCCGGTCACCGATGGCGTCGAGCACGGGTTTATAGGTGTTGAACGCATCTTCGGCGCCACCAATCCACAAGGATAGCTTGCCACTTTCCGCGCCACGCGGGCCACCACTGACCGGCGCGTCCAGAAACTCAACGCCTTTTTCCACAAACGTCGCGTGCAACTGGCGCACCAGCGTTGGCGAATTGGTCGAAAGGTCAAAACAGGCGGAACCGGGCATCATGCCGGATAACAGACTTTTGTCACCTAACGCCACGGCTTTAACTTCGGGCGGACCCGGTAACGACAAAAAGACCACATCGGAATCCGCGCCTACCGCTTGTGGCGACTCCGCCCAAGTTGCGCCCGCTGCGATATGTGGGTCCGCCGCATCCTGGCGCATATCATGAACGATCAGGTCATGCCCCGCCTTTTGCAGATTGGCCGCCATATGCGCGCCCATCGTGCCCAATCCTATAAATCCAATCTTCATAAAATTCCCTAACCCCTAATGCAAAGACGGAATTATGCTGCGAGTCACCCACGCTTCTCCTGTTGTTCCACCTTCGAGCTTAGGCCGCACGTTGCCGTTTAGCAATTCAACTGGCGTCAGGGACGCCAAGCCGTCAACGCTACGACAACATCATCGACCACTGGGGGCCAATCGACCGCCTTGCCTTGTCGAAACAATCGCATTGTTGGATACTAGGAACTAATCGTACGATCCCGGAACCAACGCCAATCCGCGTCAAAAGGCAGCATCAACCAAATCGGAGACCCTCTCGCACCCGCCAGATGCGTGACAGAAGTGTCGACGGTTATCACCCGGTCGAGGGCGGCGACAGCCTGGGCGCTCTCCAGAAACGTCTCCATAGCGACGCTCCAGTCACGATGAAATCGGAGCGCGAGGCCCGAATTGAGTCCACCGTCGCGTTGCAAGGTGTGAAATTAGATATCCGGGACATCGGACAGCAACGGGATCAACCCTGCGGGCATTTCAATGATAATTTCAGCATCCATAGCGTACATATGTTGCAAATACCGGGCGAACTGAACCATATCGGTATGACCTTGTTCGAATTGCACCAGAAACCGACAACCTTCCAGAGGCTCCCCAGCCCAACGTGGTTACGGCAGCGCGCGATGTCCCATTCGGGCCGCATCCAATCTGGCTTCATGGGCGGGCCATCCAACGTATAAATTTCCTGCCGCCAACAACGCCAAGGATTGATGACATCGCACCGATGCGCCGTCGCCCCGCGCTGCAACCTCCAACATTACCGCCGCACGACCAAAGGCGGCGGCCGTCAAGTCACGTAAATCATCAAAGACTTTGCCCAACCTGTTCCACGCGACGCCAGACGCCGGGACGCCACGGCGGCACCGCCGAGTTGCCGTACCAATAAATTATTGCACAGCGCCAACGCGCCCACCGGATCATTGGATTCGGAACAGGCGTCAATTTAATGAAGGTTCATCTATTTTCCTTATCCCCACGTCCAAACACTACATGCTTTGCGACGCCTTCTGAAACCGTTGCTTTCGTCCCCTAAAGCGACCTTGACCTGACTCCGCTGGCAAGACACTTTGTCGGAAGTAGTCCGGATAAACTGGCAACCCCCGCCAAGACGACAAAAGGAAATTCACACCATGGAATATCGGCATATTCTGTTCGACGTAAGCGACGAAATCGCAACTATCACGTTAAATCGGCCCGAAGCGCGTAATGCGCTGAGCATGCCGATGCGCGAAGATTTGGACCATGCCCTGGCGCATGTGAAAGAAAATGCAGGCGGCGACATCAAGGCCATGATCGTGACCGGCGCGGGTGGTGCCTTTTGCGCAGGCGGCGACGTCAAGGCGATGAATAACCGAACCGCGCGCGCGCCGGAAGGCCACAAGGCCATGCAGTCCAGCCATGACCGCGTGTACAATTTATTGAACATGCCATTGCCGGTCATCAGCTTAATCGACGGTCCGGCGGCAGGCGCGGGCGCGAACTTAGCCCTGGCGGCGGATTTCGTATTGATGACGCCAAAATCTTTCATCATGCAAGCGTTCGCGCGTATCGGTCTGGTGCCGGATTGGGGTGGGTTTTATATCCTGCCGCGCCTGGTCGGCCTGCAAAAAGCCAAAGAACTGGTTTACACTGGTCGGCGCGTTTACGCTGAAGAGGCCAAGGAAATGGGCCTGGCGTATGACGTGGTGGAAAAAGAAACCGCTATGGATGAGGCGCGGAGCTTCGCTCGCAAGCTATGTCAGGGCCCAACAGCAGCCATCGGCGTATCGAAAAACATTCTCAATCAATCCTACAATCAGGACTACCGGACCATGCTGGAACTGGAAGCGATGGGACAAACGATCTGTCGCGACACTGATTTCCACAAAGAGGCGGTGCGCCGGTTCGCCGCCAAGGAAACGCCGCTATACGATTGGGAAAGCATGAAGGATTAATCCGATTCCCTCCAATTCGCTATTTCAGGCGGGTTGGGGAAACCGGCCAATCGAAAACGCGTCGAGCGAAATCTGGCTGGCCCCGGTGACAATCCGTTCCGCCAGGGTTCGCCCGACGGCGGGACCCAACTGAAAGCCATGTCCGGAGAACCCGAAGGCATGATAAAAATTGTCCGCCGCCATACTAGGCCCGATCACGGGAATAGTGTCCGGCATAATCGCTTCAATCCCAGCCCAGGCACGCACCATGCGGGCCGCAGCCATGTGCGGGAAGACCGCGACAACGGTACGGGCACTGGCGGCCAGCCCCGCCGGATCCAATATCGTCGTGTTGGTGTCACGCTCTGCAACGCCGCGATGACCACCGCCGATCACCACGGTCCCATTCGGTGCCTGCTTAAAGGACAACTTTCGTCCAACCATCCCTACCACGGGATCGAGAAAATGCTTGATCGGTTCGGTGACGATCATCATCGGCGCAGACGGTGCCACTGGCGCGAAATCCCCAACCATGGCCGCAATTTTATCGGCCCAAGCACCCGCGCAATTCACAACGATGTCGGCGGTGAATGTTTCCGTGGATGTCTCAACGCGCCACCCCGCCCCGTTCCGCTTCACCGCCATGACGCCGTCGCCAATATGAAATGCCACGCCTTGCGCTTGCGCAGCACGATAATACGCTGTCGTCGTTCGATATGGATCAGCGAACCCATCCGCGCGGCATACCACCGCGCCCACGCAATGGTCCGCGCTAGCCGGAACCAGGCGACGCAATTCCTGTCGGCCGACCAGTTCTTCATGGTCATAGCCAAGCGCGCGCAATTCATCCACGCGGTCGGACAATTCCTGCATCTCCGCATCGGTTTCAGCGATACGAATTTGTCCCGTGGCATGAAACCCACAATCATCGCCCACCAAATTCGGCAGGTCTTGCCACAATTCCAGCGACGCCAGCGACAACGGGATTTCCGCAAGATCACGGTTCAAACGCCGCACCCCGCCCGCATTCACGCCCGAGGCGTGACGTCCCGGCGCATCCTTTTCAACCACACAGACCGAAACGCCACGTAGACGTAAATTCAACGCAACCGAACAACCATGCAGACCGCCGCCAATCACCACCACTTCGCTCGAAATTTCACTGTTCGCCGCCACACCTGAACCCCTTTTTACGCATTCGCTTAAATTAGACTATCGAAGGAAAAAACATAATGGAAAATTCCGATATCCTTTTCGACGTCACCGACGGCATTGGAACCCTTACTTTCAATCGACCTACAAAGTTTAACGCCCTAACGCCAGACATGCGCGACAATGGCATTCCAAACGCCCTAACCCGAATTGAAAACGATCCAGACATTCGCGTATTAATCCTGACGGGTGCTGGCGGTAATTTCTGTTCCGGTGCCGATGTCGGACGTATGGGCGGCAACGCCCCGGCGTCACCCGAAGACCGTAGCATTGGATTGCGCCGCACGCTCGATTGGGTGTACCGACTGGTCAATCTGGACCGACCTGTCATTGCCGCTGTCGATGGCGTTGCGTTCGGCGGCGGGTTTTCCGTTGCATTGACCGCTGACTTCATCTTGGCGACGCCGCGCGCCCGGTTCTGTCAGGTATTTGGCAACATCGGATTGATCCCCGATATGGCTTCGGGCTATCTGCTGCCACGCGTCATTGGCCCGCGCAAGGCGAAGGAACTGGCGCTAACCGCTCGCACTCTTGACGTGGACGAAGCGCAGGAATTGGGCATTGTGCACGAAGTTCACAATCCCGACGCCTTGATGGACGCCGCGCGCACAATGGCGTTGCGGTTTGCAAAAGGGTCCGCTACATCACAGGCGGGGGCGAAATATCTGATGGATCGCTCCATCTACAGCACCCAGGCGGAAATGATCGAAGCCGAGGTCGACGCCCAGTTCAAATGCCGGTCAACAGAGTTTCACCTCGAAGCCGTGCGCCGGTTTGCGGCCAAGGAACCGCGCCTGTTCGACTGGGACGTGATGGTAAAAGCAGCTGCTAATTCCGCCTGATTCTAAACTTAATAGGTCGTGTAGCCACGCAAGCGATTGTAAGTCTTAATCTGGCCTGGCGTTAAAATTTCCGGTGTTCCCAAATGGGTCGCGAGATAAACAAACCGACGGTCGCCGCGCACGGTCGCTATTTCCGACAGCAAGGCCATTAATATTACCCTATCATGGCGCGGTTGGCGAAGGCCTGCTCCAGCCGGGCTTTCAGTTTGACCCGACCTGTTTCTGGCGTTCAACGGTCAGGATTGTCGCGTCGCCGTCTTTGATTGCGCGGGCCTTCACATTGACGCGTTGGCTTGCGCCGCCGCAAAAATATAATCACAATCGCCTATGATGTTGTTTGCGCCAAAATGCGTTCTTGCACCAACCGCCATTCGCCATCTAGTTCTTTTTCAACGAACATTTCCAACTGCATGGTCGATTCGCATCCGTCGGCGTCGATGATGGATTCGGTTGTTTCAAACGCAATCAACGTTTCGGTCTCCACCTTCATGTCGAGACCTTCAAACCCGATTTCCACCAATGTCCCGGTTTTGAATTCATGGGCGCATTGCTGAAACCAATCGTCGTAGGTGATGGTGTCGAACCCCGGTACGCCATGCACCATAACCTTGCGGGAAATCATCGCCATATGGGCGTCCAAATCCCGCGCACTAGCAGTTTGCGCATACCGGGTGAGAAAATCCTTCGCGAACGCGATATTCATAACTTGAGTTTCTTTAGTTAGGCACGATGCGAGAGTGCGTCGTTACCTTACCATTCGCCGCGACATCATGCAGTTGGTAAATCGGGACCGCCTGTAAATGTGCAGCGTCGACACCCCACCGCAGATCGCACGCGACGCTCGCCATTGTCGTCGCCTCGGACTCTGCCCATAATTGTTGAGATGACCGATGACAATGGCCGCACATTAACCGTTGAACCTGACGGTGTTTCGCAACAATCTTGGCCAATGCAGCTTGATCCGCCGCATCTTCATACCCATCGACGTAATGCGTTCCAACGTTAAACGGCGGGTGGTGAATGAACAGAATTGTAGCGCGATCAGGTTCCGCCGCCAACGTGTCGTCCAGCCACTGAATTCGATCCTGACAAAACGCGCCTTTCTGGCGCCCAGGGATAATGGAATCCAATGCAATGAGACGAGTCGGAAAACCATCAAACACATGATGCAGAAAAGGCTCCTGGCCATCAGCGTCGCGAAAAAATGTACGGAAATTATCACGATCATCCCGATTGCCCGGCGTCAGATAGATTGGCGGTTTGAGGGGTCTCAACAAATCGGCGAGATGTTCATAGTCCGCAACTGCGCCGGTTTGCACCGTGTCGCCAGTATGGATCACAAGATCAGGGGTCACGTCGAGGCGGTTAATGTCAGCCACACAGCGACGCAACCCCTCGGCTCGTGTCGCCGCCTCGGGAAGCTCCGATGACAACGCCAATATATGAGTGTCAGAAATTTGTGCGATCCGCATGGGTCTACAATATCAAAAGGCCGATCTAGTTGCTTCACCAAATCGACCTTTTATTCAGTTGTTCATCGAGGAAGGTTGCTAATCGATGATGTGATAGACGGGGGCTTTCTCCATCGCCCAATTCCCGGACTCCCGGTCGTATTGGGAAAGAGTGAAGCAATGCCAGTCTGTGTCGTCCAATTTCGGATGATCGGCGCGGTAGTAGTACCCGGGCCAACGTGTTTCCGTCCGGAACATGGTGTGATGCGTCACGCACTCCGACGCCAGAACCCGATGTTGCAATTCCCAGGCGCGTTGTAATTGGTGCAGGTCCTCAGCGCCCAAATGATGGAGGTCTTCCTTCAACATGCCTAGCAATTCAAGCCCACGCGTAAGCAATGGTTCGTTGGTCGTGTAGTGGGCGCTGATGCCGCCAACGTATTCGTCCATGATCTTCTCAAGGCGCTGAAGACCGCTGATTGGCAGCAGATAGCTCGGTGAAACGGTGCCCCCCGTAATCTCATTGCGGCCGACCTTATAGGTCTCCAACGGTTGGAAAATAACTTTCTCCAGGCTTTCGTACTCCGCCTCGCTGACCTGCGGAACATCGTTGCCTAAATCTTCTACATATTTAACCGCGGCTTTGCCCGCGATCCGGCCTTCGGTGAAGGACCCAGACGAGAACTTGTGCGCTGTGCCACCAATGGTGTCGCCCGCACCGAACAGGCCTTCGACCGTCATCATCCGGTTGTAACCCCATTGGTATGCGTCGGGGGCATAGTCTTCCGGCCCACTTGCCCATGCGCCTGAACACGTCGCGTGGGAGCCCATGACATAGGGTTCCGACGTAGTCAGCTCCGGGTTAGTTTCCTTCGGATCAATGTTCTGCGACGCCCAGACCACCGCTTGGCCAATCGTCATGCCCAGGAAGTTTTCCCAGCCCACTTGTTCCTTGTGCGGATCCTGGAAGGCTTCCTTGGTCACCATGCGGATCGGTCCACGACCGGCCTTGATTTCTTCCAAAAACGCGTGGTTCCGAAGGCAGGTTGGCACTGGGTGACGGTCAATATAATCGCCGACCAGTTCCTTCGTGTTTTCATACCATGTGGGTTCGTAATTTTTCCCATAGGCGTTTTCGGTGTATGTTTTCAGATGCAGGAAGTACGCGCCCACCGGCCCATAACCATCCTTGAACCGTGTTAGAACGATCCGGTTTTCCATCTGCGTCATCTTCGCGCCCGTAAGAATCGGCAAGGCGTACGCCGAGGCGCTGCTCCACGGGGCGTACCAGGTCCGGCCCATGCCTTCACCGACCGCGCGGGGCTTAAAGATATGCGACGCGCCACCGGCGGCGACGATCACGGCCTTTGCGCGAAATACATAATAATCACCCGTGCGGACATTGAACCCGACGGCACCTGCGACGCGATTGGCTTTGGTTTTGTCCATCAACAGATGGGTCACCATGATGCGGTTGTAAACTTCCGTGGCGGCCTTGCGCGCGGCTTCGGCGACGATCGGCTTATAACTTTCGCCGTGAATCATAATCTGCCACTGGCCTTCGCGCAGGTAGCGCCCGGTTTCCGGGTCCTTCATAATCGGAAGGCCCCATTCTTCAAACTTATGCACGGTGGAATCGACGTGACGCGCGATGTCGTAACCAAGATCTTCCCGGACCAGACCCATGAGATCGTTACGGGCGTAGCGAACATGGTCTTCGGGTTTGTTTTCATCCCACTGCATGCCCATGTAACAGTTAATCGCATACAAGCCCTGCGCGACGGCGCCGCTGCGCTCTATATTCGCTTTTTCAACGACGACGACTTTTTTGTCACGTCCCCAATAGCGGGATTCATACGTAGCGCCACAACCCGCCATGCCGCCGCCAACGACGAGTACGTCAGAATCGACAAAAACTGTTTTTCTATTCGAGAACAGGCCCATTAGATCACTCCTTGCTTGAGTTGATCCGGCGTCAAGGCGGGCAACTTTTCAATGTTAAGCGCATCAGGTTCGTGCGCAAGCTCTTGGGATTTCAAAGCCTCTTTGCTCGGTGCCGCATACTCTTCCGCAGATTTGATCGAGCCCCATGGGGTTGTTCGGATTGGCGATTCAAAATTCTTTTCTCGGCCATCACGAAAAATAAGCTTCCAGGAAATAGTGCCTTTTTCCGGTTCCCGAAGCACCCGGACGCTGTGGCCCAAGGGGGCGAAGTCGGCGTATCCTCGAGCATCTATAGCGTTTTGCGGACAAGCCTTCACACAGGAATAGCACTCCCAACACATATTAGGCTCGATATTATAAGCGCGACGGTTCGTCTTATCGATATGCATAATGTCGGACGGGCAAATATCAACGCAGTGTCCGCAACCGTCGCAACGAGTCATGTAAACGAATGTAGGCATAATAGTCCGTACCTCTGTATTCTGGACGAATGAAGGGCTAATTTATAGCTCTGTTTAGTAATTTCGAGGCAACCGCTCGACACTACCAAATATTTTCGGCTTATCAGCAGGGGCGGGCAAGTTGCTCCGCGACCCGTCCGCTTCCGCCACCCGTTTTTGTAAGGCCGCAGCAGGCTTGAAGAACATGTGGGAGAATTTCGACCACGGAACGGATCCGAACAGCAAGGTTGACGTGAGGAGGTACAAGCCAAGGAAGACGCTCACCCACGAACTTCCGCTCCATTGCGCCCAACCCCAAATTAGGCCAAAGGTCACGCTCGCCAGAAGCGAGAGTATGAACAAATCGGCGCGGATAAGACGGAAGGGTGAATTGCCCTCTGCGGCGACATCGACGCGGATGAAAAACCAGAACCAGTAGCCGCCCAGACACACCAAAAGTCCACTGACATACCAGAGTATCGGCAATATCGCGGGCGTAGGCGTAGCAAGCGTGGGATAGCCGAACACCATGATAACAGTAGTGATCAAGTAGACCACGAAACCATACATACTAAGAAGATGGGCGATGCGGCGCCGTGCGTTACAGAATTCTGCAGATGTCAGCCCTTCAACAAGTGCGGTTTTAACCGCCAAGCCGGCAATCTCAACGCCGCCGACATCCCGTGTCCCCTTACTTTTTGCTTTGCGCCAGTTGTTGAAGAAATACGTGCCACTCTGCTTATGAAGCACATCATACAACGTGCCGCCCGCAACCAGAATTATCATAATGACTACGTAGGTCTGCATGACACTCGGTGATATGGACGCCGAAAGTGCGGCGAAGGGATTACTGGTGTACATGAAATTACCCCAAAGTTAGCCTATTATGATCAAGAGAAGAGCCGATCGTGGCGTCGCGAACCCTGCGCCATCTATTTCAACATTTGCAGGATATAATATAAGAAAAGTCGATTTGAATTTAGTAATATACGGTGAAAGGACTGTCAATCCGAGACGCTGAAATTTTGCAAAACTAATTATATTATCATGAAGTTATCAGGCTTTATTAAGAATGATTATCATTATCATGCAGGTTTAGGCGCAGTTCCCGAGCTACTTTGTAGCCAATCCAATTGTTAATCGAGTCTATCGTAATACGCTTGCAGCACTTCAACGGCTTCCGGACGGCTGAATTCGGCCGGAATGGTTTCATTATTGGCGAACATCTCGCGCAACCGTGTACCAGAAATATTGAGTCGATCTTCCTCTCCATGCGGACAGGTCTTGCCCGTCGCCATGCCGTCACATTTATGACAGTAAAACGTGATGTCGATCTTCAACGCTTCGATGACTAACGCATCCGATGGGATTTTATCGAAGATATGGTGCGCATCAAATGGTCCGTAATAATCGCCGACACCTGCATGATCGCGCCCAACTATCAAATGGGAACAGCCAAAATTTTGGCGAAACACAGCATGCAACAACGCTTCGCGCGGCCCGGCGTAACGCATTTCAATAGGATAGCCCGCCTGCACCACTGTGCCTTCCACAAAATAATTTTCAACCAGCGCGTCAATGGCCGCGACGCGAACATCGGCGGGAATATCACCCGGCTTCAACGCGCCCAACACCTGATGCACCAAGACGCCGTCGCCTATTTCAATGGCGATCTTGGCCAAATGTTCATGACTGCGATGCATAGGATTGCGGGTCTGGAAAGCCGCGACTTTCGACCAGCCCAGCGCCTCGAACATCGCGCGGGTTTCCGCCGGGCGGAAATACAAACCTTTATAGGTCTCCGGGAAATGTCCTTCGGACAACGCGATAAGCTTGCCCGCAAGATTGATTGGGCCCTGCTCTAGAACCTTCTGAACGCCAGGGTGTTTCGGGTCCGCCGTACCGTAGACACTTTCACATTCCAACGTCTTGTCGATGACGTATTTTTCGCTGACCGTCAAAATGCCCAAAATAGCGCCGTCTTCATCCGTTAACGCAACGTCGTCGCCGACCGCAATTGTATTGGCCACGGCGTCGGAACACGACGCGGTGATGGGGATCGGCCAGAACAACCCGTCCGCAAGTTTCATATCAATGCACGCGCCACGCCAATCGGCCTCCCCCATGAACCCGTCCAGCGGCGTATAGGCGCCCATAGCGAACATAAACAAATCCGACACCTCTCGGCTCGACAATGGAACCGATGTCAAATTTTCTGCACGCGCCAAACCCGCCGCACAGTCCGCCTCGGACGCCAAAAGCGGTTTCAACGTGGGTCCGCCATGCGGGGGAACGAGCTGCGCCATTAAAA
>JAPKDL010000047.1 GCA_028822585.1 Alphaproteobacteria bacterium
AGTCGCCAGGCGCCGCGTTGAACGCGGCAAAAGGCGGCGAACAGCGCCATACTAACGGCAATGGTCATCCACAAACTGGCGGATAAATTCGTTTGCCATACGCCGGAAAACAAGACCGCGACAAGCGCCAACGGACCCGTCAGCGCCACCAGGCAGGCCAACCAAAACAATATATCCAAGCCTGCGTCTCGCCGATACGCGACCAAAGTCACGGGCGCGAGCGAAATCAGGGCGGACAATCCAAAAACGAACGTGTTTCCCATAACTCGTGTTATATAACATCAGGGCGTCCGCGCCCATCTTTCTCGGTGCCATCACAAGAATTATTACAATTGAAACGGAATTTTGCGTCATGGGGCACACAGCAGCGCTTATCGTCGCCGGTGGACGCGGACTCCGCGCTGGCGGCAGCATTCCCAAGCAATACCAGAACCTTGGCGGCGCGTCGGTCTTACGTCACGCTCTGAAAACCTTTGTTAATCACGCCGCTATTGACGTTGTGCGCGTCGTTATTCACCCCGACGACTATGACCTGTATAACCTGGCGGCAGAGGGCCTCGCGCTTGATCCTCCGATTCACGGCGGCGCGACGCGCCAGGAATCTTGCTGGAATGGGCTGAAAAATTTTGCCGCCGACCCGCCGCGCAACATTTTAATCCACGACGCAGCACGCCCTTTCATCGGGGTACCCACCATTAACCGCGTCATCGCCGCGCTGGATCAATTCGACGGTGCCATCGCCGCCGTACCGGTCCATGACACATTGAAGAAAGCCGATGACAACGGTGTAATCTGCGCGACCATAGACCGTGCTAATTTATGGCGTGCGCAAACGCCGCAAGGCTTTCGCTATGCTTCGCTTTATGCGGCTCATGCGAATGCGGCGCTTAATAACCTCACCGACGACGCCGCAATCGCCGAGGCCCATGGCCTATGCGTCACAACGGTTCTGGGTAGCGAGGAGAATATCAAAGTGACGACGCCAGAGGATTTCACCAGAGCGGAAAATCGCCTTAATAAACGCGCCGCCATCCATGATTTCAGAACCGGCAACGGCATCGACGTGCACTCGTTTAAACCCGGCGATCACGCCATGCTATGTGGGGTTCGAGTGCCCCACAGTCAAGGGTTGGCAGGACATTCCGATTCCGATGTCGGGTTGCACGCACTCACCGACGCATTGTTGGGCACTATTGGCGCGGGTGATATCGGCGCGCACTTCCCGCCCTCGGATCCACAATGGTGCGGGGTCGATTCGGCGGTGTTTCTAAAGCATTCTGCCAAACTTGTAACCGACGCAGGCGGGCAAATTCGTCATGTGGACGTCACCCTGATTTGCGAGGCACCCAAAATTGGCCCGCATCGCGACGCCATGCGTGCTCGAATTGCAAATATTCTGGTCCTCGACATCACACGCGTCAGCGTAAAGGCCACCACCACCGATGGGTTGGGGTTTCTTGGGCGTGGTGAAGGCGTTGCTGCCCAGGCCACGGCGACGGTCCTGTTCTAGTGATGCGAGGCTCTTCTCCCTGGCGCACAGACGCTTTGCTATCCACCTGGTTCGGGGTTGGGTACCTGCCCAAGGCACCGGGCACCTGGGGATCGCTGGCGGCTCTACCGTGCGCTTGGGGCATCGCAACGTTATATGGCTCCGTTGGGCTTTTGGCAGCGACGACGGCGGTGTTTTCATTAGGCGTGTGGGCATCTGGATCATTTACACGGCGCACGGGTCGGAAAGACCCCGGCATTATTGTCATCGACGAGGTCGCAGGACAGTGGCTCACCTTGGCGTTAGTGCCGCTTGATCCGCTCTATTACCTCGCAGGATTCATCCTGTTCCGCATTGCCGACATCACGAAACCCTGGCCAGCCTCCTGGGCCGACCGTAAACTTGGCGGCGGCCTCGGGATCATGCTCGACGATATATTCGCCGCCCTCTTCGCCGCCGCCCTTCTCTTCGTAGCTCACCACTATTTAGGCTGATCCTTATGTTACCATCCAAAATCACCGACCGCGCCTCTGAAATTATCACGCTCTACACCAAGGTCGGGCTCATGGTCACCACGGCTGAATCCTGCACCGGCGGCATGATCATTGGGTCCTTGACCGAAGTCAGCGGGTCGTCCTTGGTGGTGGATCGCGGGTTCGTCACCTATTCCAATGAAGCCAAGAACGAACTGATCGGCGTCGACATGGCGATGATCACCGAACACGGCGCGGTAAGCCATCAAGTCGCCCAGGCCATGGCAGAAGGCGCGCTGGCGCGCTCAAACGCCGCCGCCGCCGTATCGGTCACCGGCGTGGCCGGGCCCGGCGGCGGCACAACGGACAAACCGGCCGGCCTCGTCTTCATAGGCGGCGCTAGAAAAGACCGGGAATCCATTGTTCAAAAACATCTATTTAATGGCGACCGAAGCGCCGTCCGGCAAGCGACGGTGTTAGCCGCTTTGCTGCTGTTCAAGACGCTAGCGGATTAGATAGTGTCAATCCTAATGCCCTTGCTCAGAGATAATTCGTTTTTCGAGAATATTTCTAACAACAGATGATAATATCCGATTCTTTCTATGAGTTCTGATACAACAGCATTTCCAGATCCTGTTCGATATGACAGACAGAATTTATGTAGGAATTTAATCAGTATTTTTTGGATATCCACCCGTACGAGTTTAAGAGGTTTATCATTCTCGATAGTTCGACTAACTGCCGGTTCTATCACTTTATGCCGTCTAGTGTCGAAGCGAGAGTCAAGACTCATAGCTATAAAAACCGTTTCTTCCTGAAGGAGTGGCGGAACTAATGAGAAAACGTGCGCAGGGTACAAATACCTTACCTTTTGCCTGCAAATGTACCTTAACCCTTACCGAACAGCGCCATCAGGTCGCGCATGGGGTGACCGTCGCGTTCGGCGTAGGCTTTTAGGTGATCTTCCCAGGAATCGACCACGTCGAAGAACGATTGCGGGCGCGTCAGCGGCAGCCAAGGCAAGCTGTGTAAACGGCGGACTGCTTCGGGCGCTTCCGCGGTCGTAGTGTCCTCGAAAACGTTGGTCAGGTAGAACAGCTCATCACGGTGAAATGCGAAGGCGGCCAATAGAATGCCAGCGACTTCTGCGACCCGGCTTCCGCTGATCAGGTTGAAATCCACCTCATCAAACAGAATTGTCCGGTTGGCACCTTCGATCATCAAACATACGCGTGGCTTTTCGTCATGTTCAGCGTTGGTCCATCGAGAAAAAAATAGAACCTTTTCCGCCTTTATTAGGGACCCTGGCTCTAACGCCTCCAGGACTCGTTGGCTGGCGAAATAGGTGTCATGCGCATTTGGCCGGGACAGGCGGTCCAGGATCACGGTTTCCGTCCAGTCATCCTGGGATAAATGCACGCCAGCGTTTGCGAGCGCTTCACTGATACTGTCCAGAGTGCTCGTCCGAGGATCGCCGATGCCGCGTTCAATATTATTTAACGTTGCCAGTGATACGCCAGCGACTTTGGCCAGTTCGCTTTGTTTCGCGTTGATAATCGCCCGGGCAGCGCGAATTTGGGAGGGATTGATCATATCAATTTGATCGCCTAATCTTGAAATATTCTAAATTTCCCAAAAAATGCAACGTGGTGCCGCACAAATTAGAACTCACACCTAATATAGTAGGTATAAATTACGATGTCAGGCCTTTTCAGGGCATATATTGTTGGTCGTTGTAATTATATTCGAAGACTGGGTAGCTCGAAATATTTGTTCCAGTATCTAAACAATGGAAACTTCAATAGAAGTTTACCAGTATCTCAAGATTAGCGTCAGTCGTATAATTTCACAGCATCAGCCGTATAAATGCAACGCCCGACTTTCAAAGGCACCCACCATGCGTCGCACCGCTTCACCAAACAAAGGACCCATGAGCGCCTGTAGCAATCGGGATTTGAATTCGAAGTCGATAAAAAAATCGAGGTCGCATGTGCCAGCACTCTTGGACATAAATAGCCAACGGTTATTCAAATACTTAAAAGGTCCATCTTGATAAATAACATCAATTTTCATAGCTACGCGGTCCAGCTTAACTTGAGTAGTAAAATGTTCATTTAATCCATTGAACCCAATCATTAAATCAGCAACCAATAGATCGGACTCCCGGCTGCGGATGCGCGCGCCGACACACCACGGCAGAAACTCCGGATATTTCTCCACGTCTGCGACCAGACCGAAAAGCTGTTCGGAGGAATGCGGCAGCGCGCGTTGTTCGGAATGCGTCGCCAAGTTTTTAGTCCCTATTCTATTCCGGTCACGGCGCGTTCGTCCCGCGCCGCCCGCAATTTCTTGAAGTCGTCACCCGCAAAATAGGAGGACCGGGTAAGCGGTGAGGACGCCACCATCAAGAAGCCCTTCCCGCGCGCCACCGTAGCGTAGGAGTAAAATTCATCTGGTGTCACGAACCGGTCGATGGCGGCGTGTTTCTGCGTCGGCTGTAGATATTGCCCAATGGTCAAGAAATCGACATTGGCGGCGCACAAATCATCCATCACTTGGTGGACTTCTTCTCGAGTTTCGCCAAGCCCGACCATTAACCCAGATTTGGTAAACATCAGCGGATCGAGTTGTTTCACCCGATGCAGGAGTTCAAGGCTGGTAAAATACCGCGCGCCGGGCCGAATTTCCGGATACAGACGCGGGACGGTTTCCAGATTGTGGTTGAACACATCAGGCCGAGCTTGGGTCACATTTTCAATTGCCCCTGACTTTGCTTTGAAGTCCGGCGTTAGAATTTCGATGGTGGTACCCGGCGCATGATGGCGTATGGCCCGGATGGTTTGAACGAAATGATCTGCGCCACCATCGGTAAGATCGTCGCGATCCACCGATGTCACAACGACGTGCTCCAACCCCAGCTTGGCCACCGCCAAGGCGACATTTTCAGGTTCCTGCATATCTAACGAGGCGGGCGTTCCGGTCGCAACATTGCAGAACGCACACGCCCGCGTGCAGGTGTCTCCCAATATCATGAAGGTAGCGTGTTTCTTCGCCCAACACTCGCCAATATTTGGGCAGGATGCTTCTTCACACACCGTATGTAGCCCATTGGCTTTTACAATGTCTCGCGTTTCCCGATACACCGGAGATGTGGGCGCTTTCACGCGAATCCAGGGCGGTTTGCGCTGAATTGGGTTATCTTGCCGGTTCCGCTTTTCCGGATGGCGCAGCCGTGCGGTTTCAGAGATTGTCATGGTTTAGAAATGGACTGCCTTGTCATAGGCGTCAAGGACCGACTCGTGCATCATTTCCGACAAGGTCGGATGCGGGAAGATCGTATGCATCAAGTCTAATTCAGTGCTTTCCAGTGTACGGGCGATGCCATACCCCTGGATCAGCTCGGTCACCTCGGCGCCGATCATGTGCGCGCCCAGCAATTCACCGGTCTTGGCGTCGAACACTGTCTTCACCAGTCCTTCCGGTTCGCCCAACGCGATTGCCTTACCGTTCCCCATGAACGGGAACCGTCCAACTTTAACCTCGTGGCCTTTTTCCTTCGCGGCCGCTTCGGTAAACCCGACGCTGGCGACTTGTGGGCGGCAATAGGTGCATCCGGGCACGTTGGTGACATCGAGCGGGTGCACGTCTTTTTCACCAGCGATTTTCTCAACGCAAATCACCCCTTCATGGCTTGCCTTATGCGCCAACCAGGGCGGTCCCGCCACGTCACCGATGGCGTAAACGCCCGGTTCGCCAGTTTGCAGCCATTGATCGACCTCTATATGGGTGCGATCTACTTTGACCTTAGTTCCTTCCAAGCCTATATTTTCAACATTGCCGACAATGCCGACCGCCAGGATGACACGGTCCACAGTCATGTCGGTTGATTTTCCACCGGATTCGATCGTCGCCGTCACATTATTGGTCCCCTTCTTCAACGCCTTCACCTGGGCGCTGGTGATGATTTTCATACCTTGCGCCTCAAACGATTTTTGCGCGTGGGCCGAGATTTCTGCATCTTCAACCGGCAGCACTCGGTCCAAGACTTCGACGACGGTCACCTCCGCGCCCAGATCGCGATAAAAACTCGCGAATTCGATGCCGATGGCACCAGACCCCACGACCAGCAGTGATTTTGGCATCATGTCCGGAACCATGGCTTCCCGATAGGTCCAGATCAACTTTCCATCCGGCTCCAGCCCAGGTAAGGCACGCGCCCGCGCGCCCGTGGCCAGAATGATGTTTTTGGCGCTCAGGGTCGCCACTGGCTTGCCCTCTTTCTCCACGGTTAATTTTCGCGCGCCAGCAGTCCCACCCACCAGCCTGCCAAAACCATCAAACACCGTGACCTTGTTCTTGTTCAGTAAATGTCCAATGCCAGCGTTCAATTGTTTGGCAACGCCACGGGACCTTTTGACAACCGCCTTCAAATCAACCGAGGCACCTTGAACTTTAAGGCCAAATTGTTCCGCATGGGTAATGTAATGGTATATTTCTGCCGTGCGCAGCAACGCTTTAGTCGGGATACAGCCCCAGTTCAGACAGATGCCGCCAAGATGCTCGCCTTCCACGACAGCCGCCTTCATGCCCAATTGCGCTGCGCGGATTGCGGCGACATATCCGCCCGGCCCACCGCCAACGACGATGATATCGAAAATTTGATCGGCCATCGACTGGCTCCTACAACAACATCGTTAACGGGTTTTCGATCAATCCTTTATATGCCGCCAAGAATAGCGCGCCCACCGCGCCATCGACCGCCCGATGATCAACCGACAAGGTCACCGACATCACGGTTGCGACTGCCAAGGTGCCGTCCTTGACCACGGGACGCTGTTCGCCAGCTCCGACCGCTAAGATCGCGCCTTGTGGCGGGTTGATGACCGCATCGAATTGTTTAACCCCGAACATACCAAGATTTGAAATGCCGAAGGTGCCGCCCTGGAACTCTTCCGGCATAAGCTTGCCGTCCTTGGCCTTCGTCGCCAATTCGACCATTTCTTTCGAGATCGTTTCCAGCCCTTTGCCGCCTGCATCGCGCACAACGGGCGTGATCAACCCGCCTTCAATGGCGACGGCAACGGCAATATCGGCGGTTTTGTATAGTTTAAGCGCATCTCCGGTCCACGATGCGTTGGCTTCCGGCACTTTTCGCAACGCGATGCCGCAGGCCTTGATAATCAAATCGTTGACAGAAATCTTGTAATCATCCGATTGACTGTTGAGGTCTTTTCGAATTTTCAACAGATCGTCGATTTCGCAATCAACCGTTAGATAGAAATGCGGCACGGTTTGCTTGGATTCGGTCAACCGCGCGGCGATAACCTTGCGCATGGTGCTCGCAGGAACCAAATCATAGGCGGGCTCGTAAGGCGATTTCGTTGATGTAAGCGATTCAGCAGCCGCCGTTGGCTGGGGCGCAGCTTGAGGGGTCGCCGGGACGCCAAGCGCCGCGATGGCCGCTTCCACGTCACGTTTTACGATACGTCCATTCGGGCCAGTGCCTGCGACTCCGCTCAATTCCAGCCCCCCCTGACTGGCCATGCGCCGCGCCAGAGGGCTGGCGAACACTCGGTCGCCTGATGGCGCTGGTTGCGCCGCAGGGGCTAGCGGTTCCGGAGTCGCTGCGGGAGCAGCGTGTTCAGGCCGGCCCGGTTTGGATTGGGCGGGCACCGCAGCGGGCGCCAGACTTCCGGTATCGACCGCATCTAACGCTGCGGCGTCCTCGCCATCTTCCAGCAACAGCGCAATCACCGCGTTGACCAGTACGCCTTCCGACCCCTCGTCCACCAAAAGTCGGCCAACGGTGCCTTCATCAACGGCCTCGACTTCCATCGTCGCCTTGTCGGTTTCAATTTCCGCGATCAGATCGCCGGACTGCACCGTTTCGCCCTCGCTAACGAGCCATTTGGCAAGCGTACCCTCCGTCATCGTCGGGGAGAGCGCGGGCATAGTAATTTTTAAGGGCATAGGTCTCGCCTCTTTTCACGGTCAGGAACGGTAACAGACGGATTTAGCGGCTTCGGTAATATGGTCGGTCTGCGGCAAGGCCAGTTTTTCCAAATTCGCCGCGTAAGGAAGCGGTACATCAAGCCCGGCGACGCGCGCAACCGGTGCATCCAGCCAATCAAAGGCGTGTTCCATCACAATTGCGGCGATTTCTGACCCGATCCCAGCAAACGGCCAGCCTTCTTCACACGACACCACGCGGTTAGTTTTTTTGACCGATTTGACAATCGTGTCGATATCCAGGGGCCGAAGACTGCGCAGATCAACGACTTCGGCGCTAATCCCTTCCGCCGCCAACGCTTCGGCGGCTTCCAGCGCCTTACCGACCATGATGGAAAATGCCAGGATGGTGACATCACTGCCTTCGCGCAGAACTTTTGCCTTGCCAATTGGCACGGTCCAATCGTCATCGACCGGCACCGGAAAGCTTTGGCCGTATAAAATTTCGTTTTCTAGAAAAATAATAGGGTTCGGGTCCCGGATAGCGGATTTCAACAAACCCTTCGCATCCGCCGCCGAATACGGCGCAACAACCTTCAACCCCGGGCAATGGGCGTACCAGCTGGCGTAACATTGGGAATGCTGCGCGCCAACGCGCGACGCCGCGCCATTGGGACCCCGAAACACGATGGGGCATCCCATTTGACCCCCGGACATATACAGCGTCTTGGACGCGGAATTAATGATCTGATCCATCGCCTGCATAGCGAAGTTGAAGGTCATGAATTCGATAATCGGCCGTAGCCCCATATACGCTGCGCCCACGCCAATGCCTGCGAAGCCGTGCTCGGTGATCGGCGTATCCACGACCCGACGGTCACCGAATTCCTCTAGCAACCCCTGACTAATTTTGTAGGCACCTTGATATTGCGCGACTTCCTCGCCCATTAGAAAAACTTTGTCTTCGGCGCGCATTTCTTCCGCCATGGCGTCGCGTAGTGCGTCGCGCACCGTCGTATCAACGGTTTCTCCGGTCCATTCCGGTTCCGCAAGGGACGGCGCAAGTGCAGGCGCGATCACGAGCGCAGGGGTGGCTTGAGGCGCAGGTTCCGGAGATGTCTCCACTTCTGGTGGGGCCAAGATTACATCACCCAACGCTGAGTCGTCTTCGCCCTCTTCCAGCAACATCGCAATGGGGGTGTTAACGGGAACGCCTTCAGTTCCCTCGGCTATCAGGATACGCCCGACAATTCCTTCTTCGACGGCTTCAATCTCCATCGTCGCCTTGTCGGTTTCAATTTCAGCGATGATGTCGCCGGAGGCCACAGAATCGCCTTCTCCCTTTAGCCATTTCGCCAACGTGCCTTCGGTCATCGTTGGCGAGAGCGCCGGCATCAAAACTTGAATGGGCATTTATGTTCTCCCGGGAAATCCATCATGGAAACCCTAAAGTTCGAATTCAACGCTGGCGGCTACGCCTCGATCAGAATGTCGGTCCACAATTCAGACGGATCGGGTTCGGGACTGTTCTGGGCGAATTCCGCCGCATCCGCGACGATATCCTTAACCTCTCGGTCGATCCCCCGAAGCATGTCTTCATCCGCATGATCGCCTTCCAGCAACCAGTTTCGAGCACTTTCAATGGGGTCTCGTTCAGAACGCATCTGCTTCACTTCCTCCTTTGCCCGGTATTTGGCCGGGTCCGACATGGAATGCCCGCGATAGCGATAGGTCATGACTTCCATAATGTACGGGCCCTTGCCCGCCCGGCAATGCGCCACCGCTTTATCCGCGACCAGCTTTACCGCCGCTGCGTTCATGCCGTCGACCTGTTCACCGGGCACCCCATACGCCTTGCCGCGTAAATACAGCTCGCCGCCTGCCGCCGCACGTTCCTGACTGGTGCCCATGGCGTATTTGTTGTTTTCAATTACGAAGATGACCGGCAATTTCCACAGCGAGGCCATGTTCATTGATTCGTAAACCTGACCCTGGTTCACCGCGCCGTCTCCCAGATACGACAAGCAGACGTTCTTGGTATTGTTGTACTTGAACGCAAACGCGATTCCCGAGCCCAGAGGCACCTGCGCTGCGACAATGCCGTGCCCGCCGTAAAAATTCTTTTCCTTAGAAAACATGTGCATGGAGCCACCCTTGCCGCGCGAATACCCGCCTTCCCGGCCAGTCAGTTCCGCCATGACGCCGCGTGGATCCATCCCGCAGGCCAACATATGGCCGTGATCGCGATAGCTTGTGATGACAGCGTCGTCCGGCGTAATCGCGGCTTGCATACCGACAACCACTGCTTCCTGGCCGATATACAAATGGCAGAACCCGCCGATCAGACCCATGCCGTATAGTTGCCCGGCTTTTTCTTCGAAGCGGCGAATCAACAGCATCCCTCGGTAATAGCCAAGCATTTCCTCGGCGGTCGGCTTGGGCGTGTTCTTCAACGATGCCTTTGGTCGTGTCTTTGTGGATTTCACAGCCATGCGTTTCCCCTTCACCCCAGCATTTTTCGCCGACACGGTTAATAATACACGTGGCGCGATTGGGAAGCAAATACGGTAAACGTTAACAACTTATTGATATTTATCAATAAAGTTAATATTAACTGAAATTTGATTAATAAATAAAAAATTTACAAGAAAGCTCGGAAACCCTCAAGGGTTCAATATCAGAATCTCGTCTTCGTGCACAATGTTCAGCAGATGGCGCGCCCGTTCTTCCAGCAAATCCAGGTCCAAAAATTTACCGTCCAACAACGCGACGCGGTGTTCGAATTGTTTGCGGCGTTCCCGAAACATCGCCAAGCTGGAATTGGCTTCGGCAACTTCCTGGCTCATGGCGAAATAGGCGAATATGCCCCGGTCACCCTGAATCGTATGATACGCAAAATAGGCGATCACGCACGCACACACCACAGGCACGACAATTTGACCCGCGCGATGTTGGAGTTCTTGATAGATACTCATGGTCGCATGGAAACACAGCGCAGAGTCCTCGGTCAATAGGCAATAAATTCCATACCTTAACAAAAGTTAATGCCCATATATTGGGATCCGTCACTTAAATTACACCACATCTGGTGGGCCACTTGGTATTATATAAATTTGGACTTCGGGCCAAAGTTTCATAACCCTAGCGGTTTTCTAAAAATCGAGCGTGGCACATAATGCCGCTTGGCTCTGTGACCGTAATTTTGGCGAATTCGAATCGATTCGCCGAACATCTAAACCGAGAACCCACCCAGCTTGGTTTCCAGATACTCGGCAATGCCCTCGCCGCCACCTTCCCGCCCCAACCCGCTTTCCTTCATGCCGCCAAATGGTGCGGCGGCTGCAGTTGGGTTGATGTCATTGATGCCGATAATGCCAAATCGCAATCCTTCGAAGGACCGCATTGCGCGAGCGATGTCGCGGGTATAAATATACGCCGCCAATCCGTAATGAGTGTCGTTTGCCATTTCCAACACATCGTCGTCATCTTTAAACGCAATAATCGGCGCAACTGGGCCAAAGGTTTCCTCCCGGTAGATAAGCATGTCCGGCGTCACGTCCCGCAACACCGTGGCGGCGAAATAATGACCCTTATCGAGATCACCATCGCTTAACCGCACGCCTCCACAGAGAACCGTCGCACCCTTGGCCACCGCGTCATTCACTTGGTTTTCAACCTTGGCAACGGCGGCTTCATTCACCAACGGCCCAATGGCGACCCCTTCTTCGGTGCCATTCCCTGCACGCAGGTTTGTAACGCGGTCGGTTATGGTTTCGGCGAAAGCGTCGACAAGGTTTTCATGCACAAAAATCCGGTTTGGGCTGATGCAGGCTTGGCCCGTATTCAAAAACTTCACCAACGCAGCCCCTTTCGCCGCATGGACCGGGTCGGCGTCGGGATACACGATGAACGGTGCATGTCCGCCCAACTCCATGGAAACCCGCTTTAATTGCCCTGCCGCTTTTTGCGCCAACATTTTGCCGACCCTCGTCGACCCTGTGAACGTCAGCTTACGCACCGTCGGATTTGTCGTGAACGCCTCGCCAATCGGCGTGGGGTCCAGCGCCGTCACCAAATTAACGACCCCAGGCGGCACACCCGATTCGTCGAAAATTTTGAACAGTTCAACCGCACAAAGCGGCGTTTCATCGGACGGTTTGAGCACAATGGTGCACCCCGCCGCAATTGCGGGCGCAATCTTGCGCGTCAGCATCGACAACGGGTAATTCCACGGCGTCACCGCGCCGACGACGCCGACGGGTTGATGGCTTACGATAAACCGCTGGTCCCCACGCGGTGCCGGAATGGTTTCACCATAGACCCGTTTGGCTTCTTCCGCATACCACAACAGGAAATCAGCCCCATATTGGACTTCGTTACGCGCCGCACGCAAGGGCTTGCCCTGCTCCATCGTCATGGTTTGCGCCAGATGTTCCTTCCGCTCTTGCACCAATTCATAAGCGCGGTACAGGATTGTGGATCGTTCATATGCGGTGCGTCCCGACCACCCCTTGAAAGCATCCGACGCTGCCGCGATGGCGTCCGTCACATCCGCCGCACCGCCATCGGGAACCGAACCGACCACATCTCCATTCGCCGGATTTGTTACGTCGAACCGTCCGCCACCTTTGGCGTCTCGCCATTCACCATTGATATACATTGGTTGTGCTCCTGTAGATGTATTCGATTTGTGTATTAACCGCGAAGGAACGCGCCACCCGCATATTGTGCTGAGGCGCCAAGCTGTTCTTCTATCCGGATTAATTGATTGTATTTCGCCAGCCGGTCGGACCGTGACAGCGACCCGGTCTTGATTTGCCCTGCATTCGTCGCAACGGCGAGGTCGGCGATGGTCGAGTCTTCGGTTTCACCGGACCGGTGTGAAATAACTGACGTAAATCCCGCCCGATGCGCCATTTCCACCGTCTCCAGCGTTTCCGATAGCGTCCCGATCTGATTGGCCTTGATCAGGATCGAATTGCCAACTCCCTCCGCAATACCGCGCGATAAACGTTCAGGGTTCGTGACGAACAAATCGTCACCCACCAACTGAACCTTGTCACCGATTTCCCGGGTCAATGTGGCCCACCCCTCCCAATCGTCCTCGCTCATACCGTCTTCGATGGACACGATGGGATAACGGCCGGCCAAATCCGCCAAATAGGCGACCATTGCGTCAGAATCCAAAGACTTACCTTCACCTGCCAGGATATAAGCCCCGTCTTTGTAATATTCTGTCGCGGCGCAATCGAGCGCCAGCATCACATCCTCGCCCGGTTTACGACCGGTTGCTTCAATCGCTTTCATCACAAAGCCCAGCGCTTCATCGGTGGAGCCGACATTCGGCGCGAAACCGCCTTCATCACCGACATTCGTATTGTGACCTGCATCTAGCAGGGCTTTTTTCAATGCCCGGAACACTTCGGCACCGACTCGAACGGCTTCGGCGATATTGGGGGCGGCCACCGGCATAATCATGAATTCCTGGATATCGACCAGATTATCCGCATGCGCGCCGCCATTAATTATATTCATCATCGGCGTCGGCAGTAAATGAGCATAGGCCCCGCCAATATACCGGTATAAAGGCAAGCCCGCATCTGCGGCTGCCGCCTTTGCGATCGCCAGGGACACGCCGAGGATCGCATTCGCGCCTAAACGTTCCTTGTTGTCCGTGCCATCCAATTCGCACAGCAGGGAATCAATTTTAACCTGATCACCGGCGTCCATTCCAGACAACAGGTCAAAAATTTCACCGTTTACTGCGCTGATCGCCTTGTTGACTCCCTTGCCGCCATACCGCGCGCCGCCATCACGTAATTCAATGGCTTCATGACTGCCCGTCGAGGCGCCGGACGGTACTCCTGCGCGCCCAAAGGCCCCGCTTTCCAGGGCGACATCGACCTCGACCGTCGGGTTGCCTCGGCTGTCGAGAATTTCACGGGCGATTATGTCAAGAATGGCGGTCATAGGACGAAGATTCCTTCAGATTGAAAAATGTGCTTAATTCGAGGAACGAATCTGTGCTTTCGACAAGGCGTCGAACGCCATAAGCGTTTCAGCCAAAGCTTTGAATTCCGACAACAGCACCATGTTCGGGCCGTCCGACGGCGCCGAATTGGGGTTTTCATGAGTTTCCAAAAATACGGCGGCGACCCCAACGGCGACGGCAGCGCGCGCCAAGACCGGCACGAATTCCCGCTGCCCTCCAGATGTTACGCCCTGCCCGCCCGGTTGTTGCACCGAATGGGTCGCGTCAAAGACGACCGGATATCCGGTTTCCGCCATCGTCGGCAGCGACCGCATGTCGCTCACTAAAGTATTGTAGCCAAAGGTCGCGCCCCGTTCGCACAACATCAGATTTTCGTTCCCGGCTTGGGCGCATTTTTGCGCGACATTGGCCATATCCCATGGCGCCAGGAATTGCCCCTTTTTGATGTTCACAACCCGACCTGTTTTTGCCGCCGCAACCAACAAATCGGTCTGGCGGCATAGATAGGCCGGAATTTGCAGGACATCAACTGACTTGGCGACAATAGCGCATTGATCGGGTTCATGAACGTCGGTGACCACGGGGCAGCCCGTTTTCTCACGCACCTCTTGAAAAATTTCCATCGCCTGGCTCAAACCAATGCCGCGGGGGCTGTCGATAGAAGTGCGGTTCGCCTTATCGAAGGAGGATTTGTAAATTAACCCGAACCCGAGTTCGTCGGCGAACTCCTTTAGCGCAAGACTGGTTTCCAGCGCGTGTTGACGGCTTTCCATGGCGCAAGGACCGGCAATTAACGTCAAGGGCAGGTCGTTGCCAATGGTCAGATCGCCGACGGTGATGTGTCGTTGAGTCGTCATGTGAGTACGAATTCCTTAATGCCTGCTTACGCTTTCCACCTAGTCACGCCCACGAAGGTGGGAGTCCTGTGGGGCGCCTGGGCGTCTAATTTCCTGCCTTCGCAGGCCCTGGGCGTCCTATTTCCAATCTTCACAGGAATGGCGATGATTAACGACTTCTCAATCACTTCCGAACCTTAAACCAACCGGGACTGATTCACCGCCGCTTTCACAAAACTACTGAACAGCGGGTGTGGATCGAAAGGCTTTGATTTCAGTTCCGGATGGAATTGCACGCCGATGAACCACGGATGACCGGGAATTTCCACAATCTCCGGAAGATCGCCCGCCGGGGACATGCCGGAAAAGACCAGACCATGTTCTTCCAGCCGTTTCTTGTAGTTGATATTGACCTCGTAGCGGTGCCGATGACGTTCGCCGATTTCCGCTGCGTTGTCATAAATTTCCGCGACCCGAGACCCTGGCGCCAACACGCACGGATACGCACCCAACCGCATAGAACCGCCCAGGTCATCCCGGCCCGTGCGGCGTTCAACAACATTGCCCCGCGTCCACTCAGTCAACAATCCAATCACAGAGTCTTTACACGGGCCGAATTCCGTCGAACCGGCTTTTTCGATACCTGCCAGATTTCGCGCCGCTTCAATCACCGCCATCTGCATACCGAAGCAAATGCCGAAATACGGCACATTTCGTTCGCGCGCAAAGGTGACAGCGGATATTTTTCCTTCCGAACCGCGTTCGCCAAATCCACCCGGCACCAAAATGCCGTCACAATTTTCCAGATAAGATACAGCGTCTTCACGTTCGAAAGTTTCCGATTCAATCCAGTTTAAATTGACACGCACATTGTTGGCGATACCGCCATGTGTCAGCGCCTCGCTTAGGGATTTATAGGCGTCGAGCAGATTGGTGTATTTGCCAACGATCGCAATATTGACTTCACCTTCTGGGGCTTTAATGCGGCTAACCACATTTTCCCAGCGCGACAAATCAATCGGGTCAGGTTCGGAATCATCCCACATGTTAAAATATTTCATGACCTCAACGTCGAAGCCTTCTTTATGATAACTGCCGGGCACATCGTAGATTGACGCAACGTCGAGCGCGGGGATAACCCGGCTTTCGCGAATATTGCAAAACAAGGCGATTTTACGGCGCGCATCAGGTGGAATTTCCCGGTCGCACCGGCACAGCAGAATATCGGCTTGAATGCCTACATTAAGCAATTCCTTGGCGGAATGCTGCGTCGGCTTAGTCTTTAACTCGCCGGCGGAAGGAATATAAGGCACCAAGGTGAGATGGACGTATAATGTCCGCTCCCGGCCCAATTCATTACCTAATTGGCGAATTGCTTCCAGAAACGGTAAGCCTTCAATATCCCCGACCGTGCCGCCAATTTCGCAAATCACAAAATCCTCGTCATCTAAATCGCTGACAACGAATTCCTTTATCGCATCGGTGACGTGGGGGATGACTTGTACCGTGCCGCCCAGGTAGTCGCCGCGCCGTTCCTTGGCGATGACGTTGGAATATATCCGCCCTGTCGTCACATTATCGCTGCGGCGCGCGGGCACGCCAGTGTAGCGTTCATAATGACCGAGGTCGAGATCGGTTTCCGCGCCATCATCCGTGACGAAGACTTCGCCATGTTGATAGGGGCTCATGGTCCCGGGATCGACGTTCAAATACGGATCCAGCTTGCGCAGCCGAACGCTGTAACCACGGGCTTGCAGCAAGGCACCAAGCGACGCAGCAGACAAACCTTTGCCCAATGAGGAAACCACGCCGCCAGTGATAAATATAAAACGCGTCATGGACCAGCAGCCTAATTGATTTACATCGCCGTTCCCATGAAAATATCATGAAAAACGACCTGAAAGCCGGAAACTTTACTTACTTAGAAAGCGGGACGCCAACAGGTTCTTTAACAGGTGCGTCTGGAGCGCCTGTCATGCCAGGTCGATCTAGAATAGAGGACGGTTCGCGCGTGTTGTTAGCTAGAATAGCCAGAGTGATACTTGTTCCCATAAAACCCGCCGCGAGAATCGCCGTCGCGCGCGTCAGCAAATTCGCCGTGCCGCGCACACTCATCAGGCCGCCCATGCCGCCGCCGCCGCCGCTGCCGCCAATGCCAAGGCCGCCGCCTTCGCTGCGTTGCAACAACACGGTGATCACCAGGGCGATCGCCAGCATCATATGGATGACCAAAATTACTGTTGTCATAAAAGTCTCGCTTTACGTCTTACGACGAAGTTCAGTTTGGCGTGTATGTAGTCTCTTAGCGTGAGAAAGGCTAGGGGCAACTTGCCGCAATGGCGAGAAAATCAGCCGCCTTTAAACTAGCGCCACCAATCAACCCGCCATCAACATCGGCCAAGGCCAACAACCCTTCGGCGTTTTCCGGCTTCATGGACCCACCATACAGCAGCCGAACGCCCGCGGCTGCCGCGTCGCCACGGCTGGCTTTCACGACAGCGCGGATATGCGCATGAACCTCCTGCACATCGTCATTGGTCGGCGTGCGGCCCGTGCCAATCGCCCAAACAGGTTCATAGGCGATCACCATGTTTGCCGCATTTGACGCAGCGGGAACCGATCCGGCCAGTTGAGCGGAAATGACATCCAAGGTTTTTCCGGTATCGCGATCCGCGTCGGTTTCACCGATGCAAATGACCGCGCATAATCCAGCACGATGCGCCGCTTCCGCCTTCGCGCAGACATGCTCATTGGTTTCGCCATGATCGGTGCGGCGCTCGGAATGTCCGACAATGACATACCCGCAGCCTGCGTCCTTTAGCATTTCGGCGCTATTCTCGCCCGTATGCGCGCCACTTTCAGCTGCGTGACAATCCTGTCCACCCAGCGCCACACCTTCGTTTAACGCTGCAGCCACGGTTGGAATTAACACCGACGGCGGACACACCAGCAATTCTGCCAAAACACCCGGAGCACCGACTGAGACGCCTTGCGCTAGTTCCGTCGCAAAGGTGGCGGAACCGTTCATCTTCCAATTGCCCGCGATCAAAGGCCTCCGCGCATCGGTCATGATTTTTCTCACTCTCAAATCCAGTAATATAGGGATAAACTAGCACGCCCGGCATGAACTGACCAGAATATGGCCGGCAACTTTAAGATTTCCACAGGCGCAATATATGGCTCGCCACGACTTCAGGGTCCTCCATTGGGATCGCGTGCGCCAAATCCGGCAGAAATACATCTTCAGCCCGGCGCATATAAGCCGCCAATCCAGGCCAGAACGGCGAGATGCCAATTTGCGGACTGTTGGGGTGATCAGGCCGAACGCCCGCCCGCATCACTGTCACGGGTAGGTCAAGCGAAGCGGCTTGGTCTGTGATGTCGTTTTGCCGGTCGCCGCTATACACCGACGCTTCGACCGCCGCTGGACACGCCAAACGGAAATCATCCCCTGCTTCACCAAAGGCTGCGGCGGGCAGCAACCCGTAATCGCAATAATCCCGCAAGACTGACGGTTTCCACCGGCTAAACGGAACGCGGACCTTGAAGCTGTCATACATCGCATCGGGCGACGCCCAGACGTTGCGACGCTTGGACGCCGGATGAACGCCTGCAAACGGTTTGGCGCGCGCATAATCTTCCGGCGCACATAGAATGGGGTCAATCGCCAGCAAATTGCGAAACCGCTCCGTATGCGCAAAAGCCGCCTGAATCATCACATGCGCGCCCAGGGAATGCCCGACGCCGGTCATCTCACGCAAATCCAGCGCTTCAACAACGCCCGCCATATCGGCACCCAGTGTTCCCCAATCATAGGGCGGCGTTTTCGAGGATCGACCATGGCCGCGATGTTCCACAGCAATCACGCGCGCATCGCCCAATAGCGACACAACAGCATCCCAACATCGCGCGTGAAACCCCGTGCCATGCGCCATCAAGATCGGCGCGCCCGCCCCTGGCCATTCAAAATAGTGCAGTTCGGCACCGTTTATGGAGACCGATTTTTGCGACGGGGTACGCAAATTAACGGCACTAGACGCCTCAGCATTCATTAGCGGCGCTGCCTCGGGTCCATCAAATCCCGCAAGGCATCGCCCATGAGATTGGAGCCAAACACCATCGCGCTGATGAAGAGGCCGGGGAAAATGACCAACCATGGCGCCTGACGCACATATTCCGCCGCTGATTCGGACAACATGCGACCCCAGGATGGATGCGGCGCCGGCACGCCGAGCCCCAAAAATGACAGCGAGGCCTCGGTCAGAATCGCCGAGCCAAGCTGCGCCGTCGCCAGAACAATCAGCGGTGCCAGCATATTCGGCAAGACATGGCGGATGGCGATGCGCCATTCGGTCATCCCTGCCGCCCGCGCTGCTTCGGTGAAGGGCATCTCGCGGAACGTCAGTGTGGAAGACCTAACTACGCGCGCAATATCGGGAATAAGCGGGATCGAAATGGCAATTATTGTGTTCTGTAGCGACGGCCCCAACGACGCCGCCATGACCAGTGCGAGCACCAGCAAAGGCAACGCCTGCATGACATCGCTGATTCGTTGCACGATGAGGTCGAACCACCCCATCAGAAATCCACAGGCTAATCCAAGAGCGACACCAATAGTCCCCCCAACAAAGGTCGACGTCAAACCAACGGCCAAGGATATACGGGCACCGTGAATGAGACGGCTTAGCAAATCACGACCCATCATGTCGCCGCCGAGCCAAAAATGAGAATTCGGTGCCATCAAGGAATAAGGCGCGTTGGTCTGCACCGGATCATGGGGCGCGATAAAGTCGGCAAAAATCGCCATAATCACAAATGCGCCCACGATAATGGCACCCAACATGCCCAATGGGAATCGGCGCGTGTAATGAACAATCACCCCCCACCGGGTCTGGATATGAGCACCGGCGCGAACAAGTTCCGCCTTTTGATCGATGTCGGCCAAATTAAGGTCTTCCTTCAATGTTTTCCGGAGCTCTAAGTAGGCAAATTCATCAGATAGGTCCATAATTGATTTATACCGGAGGCACCGTTAATTTTCCGGTAAATATTATGGATTGGTCACAGGGTGCAAACCTGAGATTGTGTTCCTTGGGGCGGCGATGCTAGTCATGATAAAGTCCCATCTAAAAAAGCTTTCGCTGCGAGTGTCTTGACTGGTAATGCACATCACCCGTAACGCGCCCCAAGATAAATATTTTTGCTCGCCTTTCACGTCGGTCGGCGCGCATCGCGTGGCGCTACTATGACGCAGCGAAATGACGCTCTTCTGGAACGTTACGGTGCCATGTACCGTTGGTTGGCCACAATTACGGGGCTTTTGGCGTTTTTCACGATGGTTTTTTCCTCCACGATGGTGAATGTCGCCATTCCTCATGTGATGGGGTCGTTCGGCGTGGGGCAAGACAAAGCCCAGTTTCTATCCACCGCCTTTCTGGCGACCACGGTGACCAGCTTGCTTCTGAATTCCTGGTTTATCGCGAAAATTGGCCAACGACCCGCCTTTACCTTATGCCTCCTCATATTTTTTGTCGGCAGCGCAATCTGCGCGTTTAGCCCGACGCTGGACATGATCATATTTGGCCGAGTCCTGCAGGGCTTCGCCGCCGGCATCATTCAGCCGATGGTCATGGTTGTATTATTTCAGGTTTTTCCGCCGGAAAGGCGTGGCCTGGCGATGGCGATGTTTTCCATGGGGGTGGTGTTCGCCTTAGGGCTTGGCCCGGCGCTCGGTGGCATCACCATTGATGTCTTGAACTGGCGCTATATTTTCCTAGTCCCTATCCCGCCCGCGTTGCTGTCCTTGTTGCTGGGATTCAAATTTCTGCCGGACCGGCCCCAATCCGGCCCCGCCGGACCGTTTGATTTCATCGGGTACGCAATGATGTGCGCAGCGGTCTTCAGCTTGATGACGATTATCGGAAGCGGCCAGCGAGATGGATGGGGATCAAACGTAATTCTGACCCTGGCGCTCGTTCTGGTCGCCTCGACCGTGGGATTCATTTTATCCCAGCGCCGTGCCCAATCTAATTTACTGGATTTACGACTATTTAAAAACGTCCGCTTTGCAACAGCTATCTCAATTTCGTTCCTGTTCGGATTTGGTAGTTTCGCCACGGTTTATATATTCCCCGTATTCACCCAAATTGTTCAGGGGTTTTCAGCGACCGAGGCCGGGTTTTTGCTGCTACCCGGCAGTATTCTGGCGGCGTTCATATTACCGCTGACCGGCAGACTAGCGGATTCATTGCCCGCTCAACTGGTCATATTTGTCGGCATGTTCATCTTCGCCATCAGTGTGGTGCTTATGGCGGACGCCGATGTGGACACCGTATTTTGGAGCATCGCGTTCTATCTTTTCATTGGCCGCATCGGCGTCGCCTTGGTCTCCCCCGCGTTGAACGCCGCCGCCTTGGCCGCATTACCGCCCGCAGACCTGCCCCGCGGCGCCGGCGTGGTGAATCTTTTCCTGATGCTTGGCGGATCTTGCGGCATCAGCCTGCTGGTGGTGATTCTAGAACGGCGCATTGAATTTCACAGTGATGCCTTCACCGCCACGCAAACAGCAGCCAACACCGCAACAGCAGAATTATTAGGGTCCGTGCGAGGCCTGTTAAACAGCGGCGGCGTTCCCGACGGGCTGCATAACTCAGTCGCGTTAGATTATTTAGGCGAGGTGGTCCGCGCGCAGGCCAATACGTCGGGCTTTCAAGACGGTTTTATTACGGTCGGGCTGGTCAGTATGGTCGCGCTCATCCCGGTCTTTTTTCTGAGCAAGAAATTATAAGATCTGGGCCTACCGGAAAATATAACCTGAAGACCCAATAGGATTCAAACGCGCCTTGCGATTTATGTACATAAAGGCGGAAATGATGAAACCCTATAGTACGAAAGACGCCAAACAGAATTTAGGTGAATTGATGTAAACCGTGCCACGGAAACGGGTGTCGCATCAAAAATATTGACCCAACCTTTCGAAATGATGACCTGATGTCCCTCCAGTTGACGCTTCACCTCTTCCAGCAACCTCTCCCACAAACCGTATTGCACGAGTTGTTGGCGAAAACAGCCCAATGTCGTTGCGTCAGGAATATCTCCAGATAACTTAAGGCGAAGGAAACGCCGGAACAACAAATCGCGTGCCCGGCTGGCCGCAAGATATTCGTCCGAAAGCTTGTACCAGATGCCCAGTAAAAGACTGCTAAACAACGTCAGCAACGGATAGCTCGGACGATTTGTCGTCGAGTGTAAATTTCATCCATCAAGGCTTCAAGCCGCGTCCAATTCAAAACCACTTCGGTGTCGTCAAAACCACTTTGGTGGCGTCAAGACCATGTAAAG
>JAPKDL010000177.1 GCA_028822585.1 Alphaproteobacteria bacterium
CGCGTTCAGCATAAGCAGTGAGACGAACGAGTTGACCTCTGGTTAACCCAACCTCTTAATCTAACCGAACCACCTTGCCCTCCAACTTAGCGCTGGCGGCAGGAAAATTTTTTATGATGAGCGGGTCATGGCCAGGGATGATGCGGTCAGGACTATCCACCAGATTTTGCATGTCCCGAAACCCGTCCAGCATAGCGCGCATGTCGAACACAGCCGGATAGGGGTTTTGTTTGTTCATGTTGTCGTACATATGCACTGCGTCCGACGCCAACACCAACCAGCCACCGCGCGTCCACACCCGCGCAATCTGGATGCCGTGAGTGTGTCCCCCGACCCGGTGTAATTCGATCCCCGGCGCAATGGTCTGGGTTCCGTCGAGATATTGCACCCGATCATCATACACTGCGCGCACAAAATCCACCGTGTACTCAATGAAATTGCCGTGCCGGAACGCCTTGTATTTCATGAAATGCCCCGTCGACATGGCCATTTCGTCTTCTTGAAGATATAGCCGCGCCCGGGGGAAATCTGGCAGGCTGCCCGCATGATCGTAGTGCATATGGCTGACGATCACCTCTTCCACCTGAGCAGCGTCGATGTCGAGAAGTTTCAAGCCTTCCGCAGGCGTGCGTAACAAATGTCGTTCACCACGCGCATACCGTCGGTCAAAGCCGAGATCAACTATGAATGTCTTGCCGCCACCGATGATCGCCCAGACAAAGTAATCCATCGGCATCGGCCCGTCATGGATGTCCTTGAAGACAAAGGTCGTGTGATTGGACCCAAGACGTTCGGCGTATTTAACCGCATAGACTTCATATTCGGGAATAGCTTGGGTCACGATTCCCGCCAGACCTTGCTGAGATCGCCAATGGGGTCGGCGTCCAATCGCACTGCAATTCCTTCCAGTTCTTTCGACGCGGCAGGAAACAACGACAGCACTTGTGGGTCGTGTCCGGGAATAACGTTATGAACATTTCCGCCCGCCATACCGCGCAACGTGTCATAACCATCCAGCATGTGCCCCACATGGCAGACAATCGGGAACGGGTTGGGGATCGCCATGTTGTCATAGAAATGCGTCGCATCCGACGCCACCACCAGCCAGCCCTTGCGCGTCCACACCCGCACGGATTGGATGCCCGCCGTGTGGCCGCCAATGTGATGTACGAAAATACCCGGCGCCAGTTCGGACACGCCATCGACAAAATTGACCCGATCGTCATAAACCGCGCGCACGAAGTTCACCACATAGTCCACATTGTAAGCGTGACGCAGCGGCTGATGCGTCATCGACTTGCCGGTGGCGTAATTCATTTCGCTTTCCTGCAAATGAAACCGCGCCTTGGGGAACGGCGACATATCCCCGCAATGGTCATAATGGAGATGCGTGACGATGATGTCTTCCACCGTCGCGGGGTCAACACCGACCAACCGCACCGCTTCCGACGGCAAGCGATGCAGTTGGCGGTCACGGGCCTTAGCTTCCTGTTCTTCAAACCCGATATCAACCACAAAGGTGCGCCCGCCGCCGGTGATGACCCAAACATAGAAGTCAATCGTCGTCGCCTCATCGTGAGGATCCTTGAAGATGAAATTATCCTGCCGCATACGCGTGTGATCGCCATATTTGATAGCGTAGACTTCGTATTCAGGCGTACCGGCGGGCGGCGTATTGGGCGCGGTATACATCGGCGTTTCTCCATATGAACAAGACGTTTTGAAGGTGCGTCAGGCGATGTGAATAATTCGAATGTCTGGAATTTTAAAATTGAATGGCGGGCCGCACAACCAAACAAAACAAAATACTCGTCGATATTCCAGCCAGGCTGTATGATTCCTACGAAATAGGAGAATTTTATGTATGAGCAATAATTCAACGCGGGTCATACGCGGCGGAACGATCCTTGACGGATTGGGCGGCGAACCTATCGACGCCGACATCGCAATGGTCAACGGCAAGATTTCCGCTATTGGTCCAGGTCTCCCGAAAGGCGATGAAGAAATTGACGCGCGTGGTAAAATCGTTACCCCCGGCTTTGTCGATGTTCACACCCATTACGACGCTCAGGTGACCTGGTCCAACCGCATTACACCGTCGTCCTGGAACGGCGCCACCACAACCATGATCGGCAATTGCGGCGTCGGCTTCGCGCCCTGCAAACCAGACCAGCGCGACTTGCTGATAAAGCTAATGGAAGGCGTAGAAGACATTCCCGAAATCGTCTTGACCGCAGGTCTACCCTGGAGCTGGGAGACCTTCGACGATTACCTGGATTTATTGGATGCCCGCCAATACGACCTTGATATCGTGACCCAGGTGCCGCACGCTGCAGTGCGCGTCTATGTCATGGGCGAACGCGCAATACGACACGAACCAGCGACCGCCGCCGACCGCGCCGAGATGGCCGCAATCGCCGCTGCCGGGATTCGCAGTGGCGCGTTAGGGTTTTCTACCTCGCGCACCATCAACCATAAAACCAAGGCGGGCGAACATACACCAACCCTGCGTGCGGCGGAAGACGAACTGGTCGAAATCAGCGCCGCCGTCGGGAAGGTCGGGTCCGGCTGGCTACAAATGATTTCCGACTTCACCGACCAAGACGCAGAATTCGCTATATTGCGACGCATGGTGGAAGCCGCCGGACGCCCAATGACCGTCACCATTCTTCAACGCGATTCCCAACCCGAAAGCTGGCGCGACCTGATGGACAAAATCGCCGCCGCCAATGATGACGGCCTGCGCTTTTACGGCCAGGTCCTCACGCGCCCCACAGGCATCATGCTGGGATTTGAAATTTCGCAAAACCCGTTCATCAATCGACCTAGTTGGGACAGGATCGCCGACCTTCCCTTCGATAAAAAACTGGCCGTGCTGTGCCAACCCGATTTTCGCGCGCAGTTGCTTTCCGAAATCAACTCGGATGAACGATTGGCGTACCGGGTGTCCTGCTGGGAACGAATTTTCCCCTTGGGCGACCCGCCGGATTACGAACCCGCACCAGAAAAAAGTATCGCAGCACGGGCCGCACATGCCGGAAAGGACCCCGCAGAATTCGCCTATGATTTACTGATGGAAAACGGCGGTAAGACCATTCTCTATCGCCCCTTGAGCAACTACACCTATGGCAATCTGGACACCGTAAAGGATATGTTTTCGCATCCCAATTCGCTGATCGGACTAGGCGATGGCGGCGCCCATGTCAGCATTCTTTCCGACGCCAGCGCGTTCACCTACATGTTGACCCACTGGACCCGCGACCGGACACGCGGCGACAAGACGCCGCTACCCTGGGCGATCAAACGATTGACGCGAGACAACGCCGCTGCCATCGGGTTGAATGACCGAGGGGTACTTCGTCCTGGCTATAAAGCCGACATCAACGTGATTGATTATGACCGCTTGCAACTGCATGCGCCGCAAGTGGCTTATGATTTGCCAAGTGGCGGGCGGCGCTTGATCCAGAAGGCGGACGGTTATGACGCGACGATCGTGTCTGGCGTTCCCGTTCAAATTGGCGGCATTGAAACCGGTGCTTTACCTGGCCGCTTGGTGCGTGGCACGCAACACACGGAGTAAACCATGGCCCCTCCCGATACAGATCTTGACGCAGGACTCATCCTTGGCGTCATCGCTGACGACTTCACCGGCGCCACCGATATCGGCAGCATGTTGGTGCGCGGTGGCATGCGTGTGGTGCAAACCGTTGGAACCCCATCATCTGAAATGATGGCGACAATTGATGCCGACGCGGTCATTATCGCGTTGAAAATCCGGTCGATCGCCGCCAACGAAGCGATCCAACAGTCATTGGAATCATGCCGTGTCTTGCAGGAATATGGCGCGCAACACATTTACTTCAAATATTGCTCCACGTTTGATTCCACCCCCGACGGCAATATTGGTCCCGTCGCCGAAGCCTTGGCAGATCATCTGGGTGCCGCCTTCATTCCTTACGTCCCATCCCTACCGGAAAATGGGCGCACGGTCTTTAATGGGCATATGTTTATTTTTGACAAATTACTAAATGAAAGCCCCATGCGAAACCACCCGTTGAACCCGATGACCGACGCCAATCTTGTGCGGTGGTTAGACCAGCAGACCAAAGGCGGCGTAGATTTTTTACCCTTAGCGGTCATTGAAAAAGGCGCCGCCGCCGTGACAGCGCATTGCGCGGCGCTGGCCGATGGCGGGCAGCGTCATATCATAGCCGACACGGTGCGCGACGCCAATTTCGCCGTCATGGCCGAAGCCTTTCTGGAATGTCCCCTGATTACTGGTGGTTCCGGGCTCGCCACGGCGCTGGCGCGCCTTCATGGCGGCACCCTTGGACCGAACGACGCACGCATTCTTACCGCCGCTAAAGGACGCAAGCTGATCCTGGCAGGCAGCGCGTCGGCCATGACGCTGATTCAAATTGACGATTTTATCGCCAAAGGCGGCCCCGCCAAGCGCCTTGAACCTCGCGAAATAGCCAAAGGTACAGGTCTGGTGAAGGCGACGATTGACTGGGCGAACGCCCAATCCACAGACCGCCCGGTCCTGATCTACGGTTCTGGCGCACCGGAACAGGTACGCGCGGCGCAGGCAGAGTTAGGTCGGGAAAACGCTGGCAAAATACTAGAGCAGGCACTGAGTGACATCGCGTTTGCGCTGCATGACGATACCAGCCAACCAACGCGCCAATTAATCGTCGCGGGCGGGGAAACGTCGGGCGCAGTGGTCGCGGCGCTGGGCGTCAAGGCGTTGCGCATTGGCCCCGAAATCGACCCTGGCGTTCCCTGGACCGAAGCGCAGGACGAACACGGCGACAGTCTTGGACATCTTGCGTTAAAGTCTGGAAATTTTGGCGCCGCTGATTTTTTCACCCGTTCCTTTGATATTCTGGAGTAACCCGTGAGCGCAGAGTCCAAATTACGTGAGCTTATCACCCTTATTGGTAAATCAATTTATGACCGCGGCCTGACGCATGGCTCAACGGGCAATATTTCCGTCCGGCTGGACGATGGCTGGTT
>JAPKDL010000178.1 GCA_028822585.1 Alphaproteobacteria bacterium
ATATTATCCTATATCGTCAATAGCTAAAGCGCGGTTAAGTCCTGATGTCGCGTTGTGGCTCGAAAAACCGTTCGGCGTATCCATGGCACTATTGACGCGCATACAAACGGCCCATGAAGTCGCGCAAGCCCGCGAACGGACAGGCGATATCGACGTTCAACGTTATGTGCCCGCCTGATAACGAGTGACGACTCGATTCTTTAAAGGGGAAGAAAAGGCGCAGCTAGGCGCATTGTTGGATGAAGACATCGCTCGCGCCGCCGAGAATGATCCAAATAATCCAATATTAACCGAGACGGACCTCGCCAAATTTAAACCTGCCGTCCCCAACCGGGCCATTTGACCTTATGGGCGCTTTCTATCATGTTTTGGCAACCCACGCAGGAGACTTGATGTGAGCAAGGAAGCCTCAGCCTATACCGGCTGGATCATTACGACCGTGGTTGGCGACGGCGGCGAAGGCTATGCGGGCGATGGCGGGCCCGCTATTGACGCCACCCTGAACAACCCCTTTGACATGGTGTTTGACGCCGCGGGAAACCTTGTATTCACCGATACGTTCAATCATTGCATTCGCCGTGTCGACGCACGCACGAACATCATTGAAACAATTGCGGGTTTGGGAGACGCCGGATATTCGGGCGATGGCGGCCCTGGAATAACAGCTTCTTTCAACCAACCCTACGGACTGGCGATTGATCCCAATGGCGCCATTTACGTCGCCGACCGCTTGAATGCCGTCGTGCGGCGAATCGACGCGAAGACGGGTATCTCAACGACCTTTGCGGGCACGGGCGAAAAAAAATTTTCAGGGGATGGCGGGCCTGCAAACTGCGCCGGGATGGTGGAACCAAACGGATTGACCTTTTCTCCTGACGGGACGCGGTTTTATATCGCCGACGTTGCCGACAACCGGGTGCGCGTCGTCGACATGGCGAGCGGTGTAATAAGCACATTTGCTGGGACAGGCGCCGCCATTCATGGCGGCGACGGTGGGTTGGCAACGGCAGCGAGCATTTTTGGCGCGCGGGCCGTTGTGACCAAGCCAACGGATGGCGGCGTATTTATCCTGGAACGCCAGGGCAGCGCCTTGCGGATGGCAACTGCCGATGGCGGCAACATTTCCACCGTCGCCAGCACCGGCGAAACCGGGTATGGTGGCGATGGTGGCCCCGCAATGGCGGCGATCTTCGAACGGCCCAAGGAAATGACATTGGACGGTGCCGGTAATGTACTGGTCGTGGACACCGAAAATCACGCTATCCGATTGATCGACTGGCAGACCGACAAGGTGAGCACGATTGCCGGAAATGGCGTCCACGGCTTTTCGGGCGACGACATCCCCGCAACCCAATCGTCCCTCGCCCGGCCCCACGGCGTCGTTGTGGCACCCGACGGCGCATTTTATATTGGCGATACGGAAAACAACCGAATTCGTAAAGTATCGCCACGAACTTGAAAGGCGTCACCAAAGGCCTTCGCCTTGGAAAGACCGTGAACAGGGAGAACAACTTATGCACCGCATTCATACGGTTACCGTTAAAGGCAGCCCCATGGAAATATTCATGTTCGAACCCGAGGGGGAAGGCTCCCATCCGGGAATCGTTCTGGCGCAGCATATTCCCAGCGGCCATAGCGGCGTCGAAAAGGATGTATTCACTCTGAAAACCGCCCAGCGGTTCGCCGAGAACGGCTACGCGGTCGCAGTTCCCTTCATCTTTCACTGGTGGCCTAAAACAGACGACATCCAGGTGAAACGGGAGGGATTCCGAGACGATTGGACCACTTTGGACCTCCAAGCTGCATTTGATTACCTGGCAAGCGGTGAGAATGTCGATGCGGATCGTATAGGCATCGTCGGGCATTGTTGGGGCGGCCGGGTGTCCTGGCTGGGCGCGTGTCATAATCCAAAATTGGCCGCTTGCGCGATTTTTTACGGTGGTCGGATAAAAGTGCAGATGGGCCCAAACACGCCACCGGCCATTGAACTCGCGGGCAATATCAAATGTCCCGTCGCCGGCTTTTTTGGCAACGAAGATCAAAACCCGTCACCAGAAGACGTGAATGATTATGAGGCAGCACTGACAGCAGCGGGCGTGCCCCATGTTTTTAACCGTTATGATGACACCGGCCACGCCTTTCAATCCTTTGACAGCCCGGAAAAATTTCGACCCGTCTCCAGCGAAGACGCCTGGATGAAAGTCCTCGCGTTCCTGAAGGAAAAATTATAACCGCCGGTGCGGCAGTTGAAGAAGGGCTAATGAGGATTGCCAAAAAAATTCCCACCAATATTGATTTTCTTTAAAGTTTTTGCGCTCTTAACTGATACATCCCCATAAATGCGTCAGGGTTTTCGAGCTCAAATTCATGCCAATTTGGCAATGACATTTTGGCTTTATCTTCCGGGAACAGTTTCTTGAATTTAGACGACAGCTCGCGTTGCTTGAATTCAAATCCGAAGAATTTAAGACCAAGGTCTTTTAAAATAATTTCAATTTCAGGAATTCTAAAACTGTGCTCGTGGACATGAAACAGTAAATCCCGGCACTCGCTCAAACTGTAAAAATCAAACAAGTCTGGGATTTTCATGGCAGCCGAATTGGGCGCAGCTTCAGACTCTATGAGGTCAGCACGATAACGGCGAATGTCATCGGGCGACGATGAATAATCCTGCGCTGCTATTCGGTGTTGGGCCTTCACGATATTTCGCCGGGCGATCTCGCTGTACAGGCCGATTTTCATGAACCCGCCTGGCCGCAGTATATCGACCAACACCTTCCAACCCGCGACCGGGTCCTTCATATGATGTAGGACACCAACGCTTTCAATAAGATCAAACTGTCTCCCAAGCTTATTGAAATCGAGAATATCTCCCTGTCTGTATTCGATATTTTCGACGCCTAATTCCTGGGTTTTTCGCCTAGCGTAGGACAAGCTGCTCAAGCTTAAATCCATGGCAAGAACTCTTGCCCCCACATATTCCGCCGCGACGCTCAAGGCGTGCTGCCCCGTGCCGCAGCCTGCAATTAGAATGTCGGGATGATCCGGAAAGTGTTGATCATCAAAATCAAGCGACAGATTTAGTGCCTGAAAAATCTGTTTCATTGGCTTTGGATCATCGTTAAGGCCTGCACGAACCCACCGAGGGTAGGGGTTTTCTTCGTATTGGTTTCGGACAACCTTTGAAGTTTCATCCTCGATTGGCGTGAGGCAGGGAATTTCGGAACGAATGATTTGTTCCGTTTTAAAATTATCGATCTGGCCGACAATCACCTCTTTCATGTCGTCCGACCAGGGCGCGCTTGGCAAATCTGCCACCCATGGAAAAATATGCAGCGGTCGATACGCCCCCAACACGGCGACCGCTTCCGGCGCGACAACTGCATTTTGTTCTATGTCGGTCCTAATTTTATTTGTGAGCGCCTCAACGGCATGGCGCTCTTCCTTGCTTTCCGCATAGACATATTCATTGATGAAACAATGCATCGACAACGCGACATAAAATGGTTGCGACGCCGCATGACTTTTACCCTTGGTCACCTTTTTAAGCATCAACCGGCGAAGTTTAGTAAACAGTTTTTCAACATCCAAATCCGCGATGGGACTTAAGGCCATGATCTGCAACAGAAGAGGGATGCTTGAAAGCTGCGCCGTTACCGTATTTAATTTCTTACCTAAATCACCCTTTCGGGTTTGATCCATAATACGCGATAGTTTCCGATAGGATCGCAAGGTGGTCACTATTGGTTTTGAAACATCGTTCGGGCGAATTGTTGGCTGGTCCAGCATTCGGGATAAAAGCTGAACAAACTCTTCACTACATGACGTGACGTTTACCGATTGAAGTCCATCCTCGAACCCCGCCCAGAACAGGCTGTTGTCTGGGTCAATCGTTACTGCGGCCTGATAGCTTAAAAAGGCGGCGTCAGATCGACCCAGCGCTTGCAGTGCTACGCCTTGGTTGTAATAGGCTTCCGCGGAATCGGGGTTAATTTGAATAGCCCTTTCACAACTCGCCACGGCGGCGTCTAACTGTCCCAGTTCTTGAAATGCCACGCCCCGATTGCTGTACGCCTTGTCATACGCCGAGTTTATTCCAATCGCCTTGTCATAACTTTCCACCGCGGCGTCTAGAGACCCCAAGCCTTTCAGGGAGTTGCCTCGGTTGTTATACGCTTCGGCATCATTTGGATTTAACTGGATCGCCTTGTCATAGCTGGCCACGGCTTCCGTCAGCAGACCCAACCCCTTCAAGGCCGCACCGCGGTTATTATAGGCGTCCGAAAACCCAGAATTTATCTTTATGGCTGCGTTGTAGATTTCCACCGCGCCCTGGTAATGACCCTGCGTATGCAGCGCCGCCCCTAATATATTGAGCAGCGTCAAAGAGCGCGGATAGATTTTCAGTAAGGTTCGACAATCCTGTTCAAGCACGGTTAGATCGCCCGCATTAAACAGGTTGATCAGGCCGTTGATCAGGCCTTGCGATGGGTTTTGGGATTGTGGCACAGTTTTTCTACACAAGGTCAATCGTGATAATCATATTTTCCCCTTTATACTCAAAAGGTTATAAAAGGTTTCAATCTAATTTCAAACTTCTTGAATCTTACGGACCATTGATTTCGTCTTCGTAGACATTCGTAATTGAGTAGTAACTCACTGAAAACCCTCGATGCATTATCCTACTCCACTTTGAGACTTTCACACTGGATTTTTAGACCTCTCAGCATCCTTCGGAGCCGTGCATTAGGTCATTTAGGTATATTGGGGGGTGCATATGACGAACAAGCACACTCAGCACCCTGTTAACAGCTGCTCATAGAGGGGTTTTACTACTACTTCCACCACCTTCGGGGGGTTCGTTCTTGTCCCCCTACAATGATTTCATTCATATCATGAAGCGTTGGACAAGCCAGTAGATATCACTTTCCCCGGGG
>JAPKDL010000179.1 GCA_028822585.1 Alphaproteobacteria bacterium
GTATTCAATAGGCCCTTGGCTTGGTGCTCGTGGATATTCATGAGCCGTATTCGCTATGTATGTCCCGATTGAGGCCAGGCGAGAATCACGCTCAACACTGGGACTATTTTTTCTTTTTTGCAGACGCTTTCTTGTCGTCCACATCCATTTTGGCGATAACTTTGTTCAAGTTCTTCACCGCATCGACCGAATTTTTAAACATCTTCTTTTCGCTGGCGTTCAAGTTTATTTCGACAATTCGCTCCACGCCACCTGCGCCCAGAACAACTGGAACGCCAACATAAAGTCCATTCAATCCATATGCGCCTTTTACATACGCCGCACAGGGCAGGACCCGCTTTTTGTCTTTGAGATATGCGTCGGCCATATCGATGGCCGCAGATGCGGGCGCATAAAATGCTGAACCGGTTTTCAACAGACCGACGATTTCGGCACCGCCGTCACGGGTACGCTGGACGATTTCGTCGATCCGTTTTTTGGTCGTCCACCCCATCTTGATCAGATCAGGAACGGGAATGCCGGACACTGCTGAATAACGCACTAGAGGCACCATGGTGTCGCCATGACCGCCGAGCACGAACGCTGTCACGTCTTCGACCGACACTTTGAATTCTTCGGCGAGGAAACAACGGAAGCGCGCGCTATCCAAGACGCCCGCCATGCCAACGACTTTTTTGTGCGGTAAACCACACGCGTCGCGCAACACGCCGACCATGACGTCCAGCGGGTTGGTGATGCAGATGACGAAGGCGTTCGGGCAGTTTTTCTTGATCCCTTCGCCAACGCTTTTCATGACGCCGGTGTTGATGCCGATAAGATCGTCGCGGCTCATTCCCGGCTTTCGGGCGATGCCCGCCGTTACGATAACCACGTCAGCGCCGCGCAAGGCCGTATAACGGTTAGATCCGGTAATAGCGCCATTGAATTTTTCGACGGGTCCGGCCTGCGCCAGATCCAGCGCTTTGCCTTGGGGAATGCCGTCAACGATGTCGAAAAGGACGACGTCGCCAAGTTCCTTAAGTCCTGCCAGAAGTGCGAGCGTGCCACCAATGTTACCCGCACCGACGAGCGCGATTTTGTTACGTGCCATGTGAAGAGACCTCATATTATCTGTTTGGCTAAAAGCGGTTGCGTACAACCTATGATGCGTTTGCTTAAAGTAAGGTTAACAGTTTACCATCCTGGATATTTTTTGTCGCGGGTCAACCGAGTGCTCAGCGTCGGTTTGGTACGATGAATTGAGTCGCAGTGCAAGCAAAGCCGCGTGGAAAAACGCTGTTGGCGGATTTAGGTTATTTTGACGTTTCGGGCGGATGATCCGCAGCGACGTGGGCGGCTTCAAGAAATTCCGTCGATTGCATTTCCATCAACCGGCTGACGGCGCGTTCGAATTCAAATGCGTGGCGTCCCTCGGTGTAAAGTTCGTGCGGCGGCGCTTCGGCGGCCATGATCAAATTGGTTTTGTGTTCGTATAATTCATCGATTAGCAACATGAATCGCTTGGCTTCATTGCGCCGCGCTTCATCCATCCGTGGGACGTTGTTGATGAGGATGGTGTGATAGCGTGACGCAATGGCGATGTAATCGCCCGCCCCCAAAGGTCGTTCGCACAAAGTTGCGAAGTCGAACCACGCCACGCCAATCGCGGTGCGAGCCGACTCAATTGTATGCCCCTTGACGGTGATCGTTTCGCTGATGCTTTCACCGCCCTGGGTCAACGCCTCATAATCCGCCTCCAGCGCTGCAGTGGAGTCCGAGCCCAGCGGCGACAGGTACACCTGCATGTTTTTTAACCGGTCCAAACGATAATCGGTTGGGGAGTCGAGATGTAGAATGTCGAGCTTTTCCTTGAACAACGAAATGAACGGCAGGAATAATTCGCGGTTGAGACCGTCCTTGTACAAATTATCCGGCCCAAAATTGGACGTGCAGACGACCACGACGCCTCGTTGAAACAGCGCGTCGAACAGGCGTCCGAGAATCATGGCGTCCGCGATGTCGACCACATGAAATTCGTCGAAGCATAAAAGCCAGGCTTCCGCTGCGATGCGGTCCGCGATGGGTTCGATGGGATCGCTGTCTTCGCGTGACTTGGTTTTGTCCTTGCGCCATCGATGCATGTCCTCCTGCACTTCGATCATGAAGGCATGAAAATGCACCCGTCGTTTGTGTTCCATCGGGGTGTGTTCAAAGAATAAATCCATCAACATGGACTTGCCGCGTCCAACACCGCCAAAGATGTACAAACCCAGCGGGGGCGTTTTCGGACGCCGCACCAGACCCAGCCGGGATTTCCAACCCGAGGTGCCGGTCGCGGGCTGATACCCTTTCAGCGCATTGTAGAGTCTCTGAAATTTTTCCGCTGCAAGCTCCTGAAGGCTATCATCCTTCAAGGCGCAGGCGTCGCGGAGTGAGCGATAGGCGAAGAGTGGTCCGTTAGGCATGGCGTTTATTCTGGTTGGAATGAATCTGCAAATTTGGGAAGCACACAACGCTGCGTTTGTTACAAGACGTTAGCTATCGAACATGATGACGTTGCGCGCCACCTTACCGGTCTTGAGCGCTTGGAGGGCTTCATTGATATCTTCTAGTTTGATATGGCTGGACAATAAATCGTCGAGTTTGAGTTTTCCGGCGAGGTAAAAGTCCACATATCGGGGCATGTCTACTCGAAAGCGGTTTGAACCCATGGCGCAACCGATGATTTTTTTCTCCAACAAAAAATCTGCGCCCTGGATTTCAATTTTCTCGCCATAAGGGATCATACCGATCAATGTGGCCGTCCCGCCCGTCCGCAACATTTCAAACGCCTGTTCAGCGGTTTGCTTCAGGCCAATCGCCTCGAAGGCGTAATGGACGCCGCCGCCGGTCAATTCCTTCACCTGCTCCACCGGGTCGCCGTCCGATGCGTTAATCACATCCGTGGCGCCGAAGGTCTTGGCTAGATCAAGCTTGCTCGAGATTCGATCAATGGCGATGATCCGCCCGGCGCCTGCGATGGACGCGCCGTTGATGCAGGACAAGCCGACGCCGCCGCAACCGATGACCGCGACCGTCGACCCCAGTTCGACTTTCGCCGTGTTGTGCACGGCGCCGACGCCCGTGGTCACGCCGCAGCCGATCAGCGCCGCCTTGTCCAAAGGCATGTCGCGACGAATTTTCACCAGGGCGTGTTCATGCACTAGCATTTGTTCGGCGAAGGATGACAAATTGGCGAATTGCTGGACGATTTTTTCATCTTGCGCTAGTCGCGGCGGTTGTCCCTGACGTCGCCGGGTTTCCCGTCCGTCGCAAATGGAGGGGTGGCCGGTCAGGCATTCTTCACAATGTCCACAAAACGCCGACAGGCATGTGATGACGTGATCACCGGGAACAACATGGGTCACATCCGCCCCGACGGCTTCAACCACGCCCGCCGATTCATGGCCCAATACAACCGGCAACCGGAAGGGATAGAGGCCTTCGACGAAATGAAGGTCGCTGTGGCAGACACCGGCGGCGACGGTGCGCACCAACACTTCACGGGGGCTGGGCTTGTCGATCGAGATAGTCTCGATCTGCAGCGGTTGCCCCACTTCATGTAGAACGGCAGCTTTCATGATGGGCCTCTTAAAATGCGATTTCCGCAACCGTACGAAGCGACTCCACGGTGGGGCTGCGCAGCAGGATTGACGCGACATGACCTTTGGCGGACGCGGCCTTCCAGACCTCCAATCGTTCGGCGATCCGTTCCTTGGGTCCGACCAGGGCGATGGCGTCGACGAATTCGTCGGGCACGGCGGCGGCGGCTTCGGCGCGTTTGCGATCCAGGAACAAGTCCTGAATTTTGACGGCGGCGTCTTCAAAGCCCAACGCTTTGGCGTAGTCGTTGTAGAAATTTTTGTCGCGGGCGCCCATGCCGCCAACATACAGCGCCAGTTGCGCCTTGACCGGGGCGCGGCACGCGTCCAGATCGTCACCGATCTGCACGGGCACAAATGGCGCAACCTGGAAATTGGCGAGCGACTTGGCACCGCCGGTTTTGGCGAAGCCTTCGTTCAACGGGCCTTCCAGAATATCAAAGCGTTCGGGGTTCATAAAGATCGGGAAGATGCCATCAGCCAATTCCGCTGCCGTGCGCAATCCCGCCGGGGTAATCGCAGCGGTGAAAATAGGTAAGGCCGGGTCGCCGTGCAATATGCTTTTTAAGGGTTTGCCCAGGCCCGTCGATCCTTCGCCTTGATAGGGAATTTGATAGTGGTGGCCGGAATGCGTCAGCGGCTCTTCGCGCGTCAGAATTTTGCGGACGATCTCGATGTATTCCCGTGTTCGCGTCATCGGGCGGCCAAACGGCATGCCGTGCCAGCCTTCGATGACCTGGGGTCCTGACGGGCCGATTCCCATGACAAAGCGACCGTCTGACATTTCCGCCAGGCTCATCGCCGTCATCGCCGCCATGGTGGGCGTGCGCGCCGACATTTGCATGATGGCGGTGCCGACGGTCATTGTTTTAGTTTGCGCCAAAATCCAGGACGCCGACGACACCGCGTCACGTCCCCAGGCTTCCGAGGTCCAGGCCGAATCAAAGCCCAGCCGTTCAGCCTCCAACACTAACGGCATGTCGACGTTCTTTTTGGTTTCCTTGGACGCGCCGGGAATGATGCCAATTTTCATGGGCTGTTGCTCCTTAATGACAGACGGTTCCACAAGGGTGCAGCCTACCGGGTTGGTGGCCTAGTTAAAAGCCGGTAACCGGTTCCCGAGCTTGAATGATATGAGAATTTAAGGAAAAACCTTTTGAACATTAGGCCAATATGCTGGAAGCAGGTGCCGAGAAACTGACGGAAGTTGATTTGAACGAAGGAAGTGGCGAATCGCCTCTCCCTGCAAACACGCCAGGCCTTGGGCAATAATGCCTTGGCGCGCGCTTCA
>JAPKDL010000048.1 GCA_028822585.1 Alphaproteobacteria bacterium
TACCCTTAGGGGTAAATGTTTTATAAGCATATTTATTATAGCACCCACTCACCGCCCGACAATTGTAGGGCGGAGGGTGCGTGCTTCCCGGATACCGGGTCGACGAAATGATTGGGAAATCGCTCGATACCTTAATTCCCGGCGCAAGCCTCTATCTCCAAAGTTGTCACGTTGGACGAGCCGATCTTCGTCGCCATGGTTGCGCGACATTAGTGACCAGAGGCAGTCTGATCTCGCGCTTGAGGGTGCGTTAAACGCGGCGCGGCAAGGCGATGTGGCGAAACAAGAATTCCCCGTCAACACATTCTGTGTACTTAGGTCTCCGTTAAATGCAATCTTTGGATTCTTCGGTTTGATAGAGCGGGAAATGTTCGGACCGTTGGGCAATAGCCGTTACAATGAGGGTGTTCAGCTTATCTCTTGGAGTGCCTGTTACCTGTTGGACTTGGTTGATAGCGTTCTCAACATTTCTCGCATGGAGACGACACAAAAATTCTTGGTGTTAGATGATGTCGAAATTTAGGCTGAGATACAGGACAGCGTCGCCGAAATGATGTCTGAAATCAGCGGCAAAGGTCTCGCCATTGAAATAGAAATTCATGACGATATTGGTTCGGTTAGAGTGGACAAGGTAACAATTCGTCAGGTGTTATTGAACGTGTTGTCCAGTGTGGTAAAATTCACGCCGACAGGAGGGTAGATAAACTTGGCGGCGGATCTCGAACCGAAGGCTAGTGTCGAAATCTGCATCGCTGATACGGTAATTGGGACCGGGGCGACAAATATCAAAAAATAATGACGCCATTTGCGAAAAGTGATGAAGCGCAACACCACAGCCAGGGCGGTGCGGGTGCTGGTTTGCCAATTACGCGCGCGCTTGTTGAAATGCACGGAGGGTCCATCCGCATCGAAAGCGAATCAGGTGAGGGAACGACCGTGTGGATTATGTTGCCGCCGCCAGACTAACAGGACATTTGAATACCAATCTTAATTTGCTCTAGTATGGCGGCATGGACACTAAATATTCCGGCCAACGGCAGGCCAAGAACGCCAGCGACATTACCTATGTGACAGGCTGGTGTTACCAAAATCAACTGAATGGACTCCGCACCGGGGCGCCGCATGTGCTTCCTGATCCCAATAGCCTGCCGCCTGGCGTTGACCCCGCGGCGGTGCGAGAACAGGAATTGACGCGCGGTGGGTTCGTTCCGTCGCCTGGGCGCCACGCGACCGCCTATCTTTACCGCGCCCGTCAGGGACCGCGCTGGACCCGCGATGGCATCCGTACAATTGCGAACGACGACGTCGCGCCACATTGGTTGAATGGCCGGACCGAAGGCGCGCGTCCACAAGCGAGTATGCCAAGGAAATATCCACGCCTAAGCGCAAGCAAGGGCGACGCGGTATCGAATTTGCGTACCTTGTTTCACAATCAGGATACCGCGATCGGTGTGACCGTCTGCACCGACCCGATGCCATATTTTCTGCGCAACGCCGATGGCGATGATCTATTTTTCGTCCATGATGGTGAGGGCGTGATTGAAACCGAATTCGGTCCTTTAGGATTGGAGCGAGGGTACTACGTTTGGATACCGCGCGGAACGTTATACCGAATCGTGCCGGATAGCCCGCAACTCTACATGTTCCATATTGAAAATTATGGAGAACGGTTCCAGAAACCGGACACGGGAATCACCGGCGACGCCGCCTTGTATTATCATCGCAACATTCAGGTTCCTACGGCTTGCTACGATTTGAGTGACGGCGCGTACACGGTTCTGGTGAAGCAGGCTGGTGCCTTCACCGCCTATGAATTTGACCACCATCCCTGCGATGTCATTGGCTGGGACGGTGATTTGGCGCCCTTCAGGTTTAACGCCGAAGATTTCAAGCCCATCACAAGCTGGCGCGCGCATATTCCGCCCTCGGCCTATTGCACCTTTCTGGGGGATGGGTTTGAAGTCTGCACCTTTGCGCCGCGCCCGGTTGAAACCGGCGAACGATCCTTGCCGGTGCCGTTCGACCATATCAACCATGACCGTGACGAAGTGATTTTCTTTCACGAAGGTTTATTCTTTTCCAAAGACAAATCCGAGGCGGGTGCAATGACGTTCCACGCCAGGGGTTTTTCCCATGGCCCCCATGAAAACGCCTTGCAGCGGGCGCTGGACAGGCGTGACGCCGAGGGCGGCTATATGCTGGATGGCTATGCCGTCATGGTTGAAACGAATTTGCCGCTCACCGTATCTCCCTGGGCGGAATCGGTGGAAGAAACGGACTATCCCAATAGTTGGCGGCGTTAAGCTAAATTTAGGAGCACTTGCATGAAATCGTTGCGCGTTTTTGTGGTGGGAGCCGGGTTGGGTGGTCTTGCGGCGGCGTCTTGTCTGCGTCGATCTGGCTTTGATGTTACCGTATTTGAACAGGCGGCGGCGCTGGGCGAGGTGGGCGCTGGTGTTCAAATTGGACCGAACGCCGTGCGAGTCTTGCATCAAATTGGGATTAAGGATGGGTTCGAAAAAGTCGCTGTTCGACCGATATCGCTGGATGTTCGGGATTGGGAAACCGCTCGGATTATCAATACGATCACGCTGGGCGACACCTATGAAGCGCGATATGGACTGCCATATTATCACGTACATCGGGCGGATTTGCATACCTTGCTGGCAGACGCCTTTGAGGCTGTCGCGCCGGGTTGTATCCGCTTGAACGCGAAATGTATCGGATTGGAACAACTCAACTCGGAGGTCCGTTTGACTTTCGATGATGGGACGTCAGCGGTAGGCGACGTGGTGATTGGCGCGGACGGTATTCATTCCAGCGTGCGGGAGGCTTTGTTCGGGCCAGATAACCCCCATTTCACGGGCATGGTGGCGTTTCGCGGTACAGTGCCCCTCAACCGTTTGCCGCCGGGCTTGATTGAATGCAAAGGCTATAACTGGTCGGGACCACACCATCATTTTGTCCATTACCTTTTGAAAGGCGGGTCTTTGGTGAACTGCGTGGGCGTGTGTGACCAGGATGACTGGCGGGTTGAATCATGGTCGGTGGAAGGCGATATGGACGAGTTCCGAAATGAATTCACGGGGTGGCATGACACCATTCAAGCGTTGATCGGCGGCATGGATAGCTGCTTCAAATGGGCGCTGTACGACCGCGAACCCCTGGCGCAATGGAGCCGGGATCATACGACATTGCTGGGCGACGCCTGCCATCCCATGCTGCCATTTCTGGCGCAGGGGGCGTGTATGGCGATTGAGGATGGCTATGTGCTGGCTCATTGCCTTCGCACGCACGATTCTGCTGCGGCGGGGCTGAAGGCTTATGAGACAATTCGGTTGCCTCGTGTCAGTCGGGTGCAGCTTGGCGCGCGCGAACGTGGCAAGACACTACACATGTCGGACCCGAAAGCGATGGCCAAACGTAACGCCCAGAACGCCGCCGACCCTGCGATGCGCGCGCGGGAAATGGACTGGATTTACGATCATGACGTGGCCGCTGAATATGGCGTGCTCAACGAGCCACAGCCAGCAAGTAGATGATGCCCGCCGCGACCAGCGCCATGCCCGCCAATTCCTTTGGCGACGAACGTTCTTTGAAGAACAGCACGGAAATGGCCAAGGTGAAAATAAATTCGATCTGCCCTAATGCTTTTACGTAGGACGGACTTTGAATGGTCATCGCGGTGAACCAGCCGATGGAGCCGATGATGCTGGTCAGGCCAACAAAGGCGCTGACCTTCCATTCCCGCAATAAGATGCGGAACTGGTCCCGTTCGGCAACGAGGAGATAGGTGCCCAAAATCGTCGTTTGGATACATACCACCGTCATCAACGTCAGCGCAGCAGTGAACAGGAAATCGGAATCCCCAAGGGATAAGCTGGCTTTACGAAGCAAAAGTGACGAAAACGCGAACGCCAATCCGGATCCCAATCCAATCGCTGCAGATTTGTTCCAGAGCCTTGTCAGCATCGACCCTCTGGTGCGCACAATCGTGATCAGAACTACCCCCGACACGCTGACGCCAATGGCGAACCAACCTTGTAATTGAATAACTTCGTTGAAGAATAGCGCACCCAAGATAGCAGTCAGGAAGGCCTCAGTCCGCGCGTAGGTTGTGCCCGTTGCGAAGTTTCGGAGTGAAAATAGATAGATCAACAATGTTGTGGCGGCGATTTGCATCAAACCCATCGCCAATGAAAATCCGAGAAACGTAGTCGACAGAATAGGAAATGGTTTGTCGTATTGATTCTGAATAATCAGAAAATACAGAACCGCGAAAGGCAGCCCGTACAAAAATCGCACAAAAGTTACAGCAAATGGCGAGAGGTGCGCGGTCAGATGTTTCTGTCCGCCGGTGCGAACCGCCTGCGCCGTTGACGCCATCAAGGTCAGGTAAACCCAGGTCCAAGAATCCATGAATGCGCCGTCCAATTTTGCGCGCTGGGGCGTGATCCCGAATCTTGACCTGGATCAACGGGAAAGCGTGCCGCGGTTGGTAAAACTTGAAGTCGTTGGAGAAAATACAGGTAGGAGAATGGACATGCCAGGCGTCTTGGACGCATTGTATAAGGGTCACGTCAATGTGGCGGCTTTGTCGCGGGTGTTGGAACGTCAATTTATGGCGTTCGACGGTGCCGAACCAATGGATTATGCCATTATCGGCGACATCCTAGCGTATTGCCGGGACTTTCCTGGTATTCGTCATCATCCAATTGAAGATCACCTGTATATTGTCGTGCGTGGGTTAAATCCAGAATTGGCGATGGAGACTGCGCCAATTGTTGCGGAACACGAAGTGTTGTCAGGTTTAGTGGTGGAGGTGTCGGTTATGTTGAACCAGGTGCTTATGGAAATTCCGGTTCCCGGCAAGCCCCACCAAAAGCACGCCCTTGGGTATCCGTGCGGCCATACGGCAATAAGCACGTACCAAACGTTGATTTTCGTTTTCTTCTCCATGCAGGTTCTTTTGCTGCATCGATTTTATCGGCGGAGGCGTGGCGCGGCTGTGATTCACATCAAGAGCGATGGCGAAGATATTGCGGCGCGCCAAACAGGTTTTCCATGGCGGATTGGGAATCCGAGAAATCAATCCATTCGTCTTCCAGGACGGTTAGACCTTGTTCGACGGCGGGGCGTTCCAAAATTTCGCCATACCATTCGGTCACACGCGGGTAATCTTGCAGGGTCAATCCCATCATTTTATGAATTCGCACCCAAGGAAAACAGGCAATATCCGCAATAGAGTAATCCCCCGCGAGGTACTCCATGTGATCCAGGCGCCGTTCCATCACATTCAACAGGCGGTAACTTTCCTTGGTGTAACGGTCCACGACGTAAGGGAAATTTTCCGGCGCATATCGATGGAAATGCTGCGCCTGGCCAAACATGGGGCCGATGCCGGATGATTGGAACATCAACCACTGAATAACTTCGTAGCGGCCCGCTGTGTCGGGCGGGACCATCTTGCTGGTTTTGTCGGCTAGATAAAGCAGGATCGCGCTGGATTCAAACACTGTGTAGGGTTCGACCGTCGGGCCTTCATCATCGACGATGGCGGGTATCTTGTTGTTGGGGCTGATGGCCAGAAAGTCCGGCTCGAATTGCGCGCCTTCGGTAATGTCGATGGGATGTACTGAATAGGGCAATTCGGCTTCTTCTAGCATGATATGGACCTTTTGTCCGTTCGGCGTTGGCCACGTGTAAAGATCAATCATCGTGTTGGCGAGCTCCGGTTTTGGTCGAAAAAGGTCTCAATGGTTAGTGTCGATTAGCAAATGTACGCATAATCGAAATGGTCCAGGGACGGTCAAACTAGGACTTTAAAAGGAATAAGAACCTATATTTTATGTATTGTCAAGTGCGTCAACGAGGCGCCGTCACGGGTGAGGCACCGTTTAATATTTGGAATGCCGATCAGTCGACACGATTATTTTTTAACCTCCCGTTATAAACTTAATTTCCCCTTAATTTTACGATGTATGTCCAGCCTTTGTCTTGCCACGTTCTGACAAAGCGATCCCGAATAACACCAGTGTGAGGGCAATTGTATGGTGCATTTCGAAGGACTCATCCAGAAATGTCACCGCCAGGATTGATGCGAATACGGGCACTAAGTTAATGAAAACGCCGGCGCGTCCGGGGCCAATGAGCGCGACGCCGCGAATGAAGAACGCTTGCGCCAACATTGATGGGAATACCGTAACCGCCGCGACAATGGCCCATCCTTCTTGGCTCGGCCACTGCAGTTGACCAAGCATCGCTTCGGCCACGACCATGGGGATAGAGGTGACAAACGCTGAGACCGCCAATACCGATAGCAGCGCCAACGGAGACACCGCAGGGCAGCGGCGCAGGCCGACGGTGTAGGTTCCATACATAACAGCGGCACCGAGCATCAGTAGATCGCCCCGATTGAAGGCTAGCGCGGCAAGGCGCGCCAGGTCTCCGCCCGACGCGAGCACTGCGATGCCCACGATGGTGGCTAGGACTCCCGCAACTTGCATGCGCGTGACGCGGGTTTGGTAGGCTAGATAGGCGCCAATGATAACGACCATCGGCATGGCACCTTGGATGATGCCCATATTCACCGCTGTTGTTGAATACGCGGCGACATAGAACGTTGCATTGAAGGCAGCGAATCCAAGCGCGCCCATGGCGAATAAATATGCCAGATTTGGGCGCAGTAAGGGCCAGTTCCGCAAGATTTGGCGCCGGGCGAAGATCGATAGCAATAAGGTCACACCTAGCCATCTCAACGCTACCAGCACCATCGGTGATACTTCGCCAATGGCGAGTTGGCCAAACACTGCATTGGCGGCCCAGCACATAGCGGTAATTGTGAGCAACGCATAGGCACGACCGTTTCGCGCGGCGTCGCTCAAGTCAGAAGGGGAGGGCTGCGTCATCGTCTAAATATGAGTGTCAACAAGGGCATTGTGTTTTGCAATCGTTTAATCCGATCATGGCCAGACAAATATCAGTGAAATATCCGTGAAATTTCAAAAGTAGATGCGACATGTCACAAACGACGGTAATACGTAGCGCCGAATGGATCATTGGCTGGAATGGCGAACGCCACGTGTTCCTACGCGATGGCGACCTCGCCTTCAAGGATGGCGTGATTGTGCAGGTCGGGGGGCGTTTCGATGGCGCCGTTGATGGGGAAATTGATGGTGCGGACCGCATGGTGATGCCCGGGCTGGTCAACATTCACACGCATCCGACCAGCGAACCCTTGCGTAAGGGCGTTACCGATGAAACCAGGAGCCCAGCGTTTTGGCATAGCTCGCTGTATGAATATTTAACATCGATTGGTAATGACGCCGACGGCGTCACTCCCAGTATGCGCGTGGCGTTTGGGGAATTGGCGCTATCCGGTGTGACCACGGTGGTGGATTTGTCGATCCCGTTCGATGGCTGGCTCGACGTGATGGCGGAAAGTGGCCTGCGTTGCGTTGCGGCACCAATGTTTCGGGATGCAACGTGGTTCACCCGAAATGGCCACGCGCTTGAATATGACTGGGACGAAGCGGCGGGACGGCGCGGGTTTGAAGATGCCCAACGCTTGATCGAACTGGCGCGTCAGCATCCCTCCGAGCGCCTTTCTGGCATGGTCGCTCCGGCACAGATCGACACCTGTTCCGCCGATCTATTGCGCGACGCTCACGATTTTGCCGAAGAACGCAATCTGCCGTTTCAAATCCACGTCTCGCAAAGTGTGACGGAATTTCACGAAATGATCCGACGTCATGGGCGAACGCCCGTGCAATGGATGGCTGAAATTGGTGTTTTGAGCGAACGCTCGATTTTGGGTCACGCGATCTTCCTGGATCATCATCCCTGGCTGCACTGGACGACCAATGACGATAAACGACAAATTGCGGAAGCAGGTGCCAGCGTGGCGCATTGCCCCACCGTGTTTTCCCGGCGTGGCATCACCCTGCGGACCCTGGGTGGGTATTTGAAGGAGGGGATTAATGTCGGCATTGGTACTGACACCTATCCACATGACTTTCTGGATGAAATGCGCAGCGCCATGATGTATGCGCGCGTCATTGGTGAATCCGTTGCGGACTTGGACACAGCCGATATCTTTCATGCCGCGACCATTGGTGGTGCGCGGGCCCTGGGCCGGACCGATATTGGACGCTTGGCGTCGGGGGCTGTGGCGGATGTCGTTGTTATCGATTTGAAACACCCGGCCATGCGACCGGTTCGTGATCCATTACGTAGTCTTATGTATGTTGCGGGATCACGGGCGGTGCGCGATGTCTATGTCAGTGGCGAACAGATTGTCGCCGATGGTGCTTTGTTGACTATTGATCTGGAGACGGCGCTGGATGAATTGCAAGCGGCGCAGGCGCGGTCGCTGGCGCGGGTGCCGGAGCGCGACTGGGCGGCGCGAAGCGCCGATGAACTGGCACCCCTGTCGTTACCGACAGAGTTTTAAAAGGGAAATGAACATGGCGGACCGTTTTGATTGGGTGGACCAAGGTGTGGAGGACGCGCTTGATCCGGCGCTGCCCATATGTGATCCGCATCATCATTTGTGGGATTTGCCGGATTACCGGTACGTGTTGGATGAAATTTTGAGTGATACGGATAGCGGGCATAATGTGCGCTCCACCGTCTTTGTCGAATGCGCGTCGATGTATCGCGCCGACGGGCCCGAAGCGATGAAGCCGGTCGGGGAGGTCGAATTTGTGAACGGCATCGCTGCGCAAAGTGCCAGTGGAGCCTTTGGCGACACCCGTGTGGCGGCGTCCATCGTCGGGCACGCCGATTTAACCCTGGGCGCGGCGGTGGCCGATGTTCTGAACGCGCAAAAGCAGCGTGCGCCGGATCGGTTTACCGGTATTCGCCATTCCGCCGCCTTTGATTCCAGTGACGCCATTCGCAACGGACACACCAAACCAACACCGGGGTTGTTGGGTGAAGCCTCGTTTCGTGAAGGATTCGCGCAACTGGCAGCGTTGGATTTGAGTTTTGATGCGTGGCTGTTTCACCCGCAAATCTCCAGCTTGACGGCCCTGGCCCGCGCGTTTCCGGATACAGCAATCGTCCTGGATCACGTGGGTGGTGTGCTGGGCATCGGGCCTTATGAAGGGCGGCGCGACGAGAATTTCGCAGTCTGGTCGGCGGCGGTCTCCGAATTGGCGCGGTGCGCGAACGTGTCCGTTAAACTTGGTGGGCTGGGCATGAAGTCGGTCGGCAAGGCGTGGCATAAGCGCCCTGCGCCGCCGTCTTCCACCGAATTGGCGATGGCCTGGGCACCGTATCTGATGCATTGTATCGAGTCGTTCGGACCGTCGCGCGCCATGTTCGAAAGCAACTTCCCCGTCGACAAAGCATCCTGTGGCTATGGCGTTTTGTGGAATGCGTTCAAGCGTGTGGCCGCTGATTTTAGCGCCGATGAAAAGGCGATGTTGTTCCACGATACCGCCGCGCACGTGTACCGCGTGCCTGACGTTTCGACCTGATTTAACAGGAGAGCTAAAGTTGTGTGAATTCACTGACGACCAAATCGCTACCCGGGACATGACCAGGGATTTTGTTGCCAAGGAAATAGCGCCCTTCGCAGCGCAATGGGATAGGGATGGGGCCACGCCGTTGGACACCTTACGGCGGTTGGGCGCGCTGGGCTTGTTTGGCATGACCGTGCCGCGGGAATGGGGAGGCGCGGAAATTGATTTTGTTGGCTATGTTTTGGCGACCGAAGAATTGGCGTATGGGGATGCGGGCGTTTGCAACGCCGTTAACGCGACCAATTCCTATTGTTTCAAAGTGCGTGATTTTGGGACAGCGGCGCAGAAAGAGGAATTCCTGCGTCCTGTCGCAAGTGGCCAGAATATTGGTTGTATGTTGTTGACGGAACCGCACACAGGGTCAGATGCTGCCAACATTCGCACGCGGGCCGAATTTAAGGGTGATCATTACGTCGTAAATGGCGCGAAGACCTTCATCACGTCGGGTCGTTCGTCGGACATGGCGGTATTGATCGCCGTGACGGACGCGGCGGCGGGCAAGCGGGGTATTTCAGCCTTCCTCATCCGCACGGACCAACCGGGATATATTGTTGCGCGCGAGGAAGTCAAAATGGGTCACCGTGCCAGCGATACCTGTGAAATCATACTCGACAACTTAAAAATACCAGCGGCCAATATGCTGGGAGAGCCAGGACAGGGTTTGCGGGTGGCGTTATCGGGTCTGGAAAGCGGGCGCATCGCAGTGGCCGCGCAGGCGGCGGGAATTGCCCGTGCCGCGCTCGACGCCGCCATGGCTTACGCCCAGGAACGCGAGGCGTTTGGCAGGAAAATTTTCGACCACCAGGCGGTTGCGTTCTCGCTGGCAGACATGGCGATGGATATCGAAGTCGCGCGGCAAATGGGCCATCACGCAGCGCGTATGAAACAGGCGGGGAAGCGCTGCGTGAAAGAATCGTCCATCGCCAAGCTGTTCGCATCGCAAATGTGCGAACGTGTTTGTTCGGCGGCGATTCAGGCGCATGGCGGCGTCGGTTACACCAACGATTACCCGGTAGAAAAACTGTATCGTGACGCGAAGGTGTTGCAAATTTACGATGGCACAAACGAAGTGCAGAAAATCATTATCTCCCGGGAATTGGCCGCGGAATATACCTAGAACAAATCCCTAGCGCCCGGTCCAGTGCGGTGGGCGCTTCTCGGCGAAGGCGCGAGGGCCTTCTAATGCGTCGTCGGAGAGTTCACGGCGCCGCATGGACTCGTGTCGGGTGTAGTAGGCTTGCGCCAGTGGATGGTCCAACCCACGCATTGAGGCCTCTTTTGTGGCGCGAACCGCCAGCGGCGCACATCGCAGAATATCCGCTACCCATCCATCGACCGTCTCGTCCAGCTTGCCCAAAGGAACAACTTCGTTGACCAGACCTAGTTGATACGCGCGTTCCGCCGACATATGGCGTCCTGTCAGCATGTACCCCATCGCTGGTTTAAGTCCAATTTGGCGCGGCAGCCTGTGAACGCCCGCAGAGCCCGCCATCAACCCGCGTTTAGGTTCGGGCAGGCCGAATTCGGCGTGATCGGCGGCGATGATGATGTCGCACGCCATTGCCTGTTCCAATCCACCGCCCAGCGCAAAGCCGTTGACCTTGGCGATAATGGGTTTTGGAAAATGCCATCGCTCGATCAAGCTGGTGGTCTCATCGATGAGTTTTCCCCAATGCATCCGTTGCGCGTCATCCGCGTCGCGTTCGCGCGCACGGTGCTTCAAATCGGCACCCGCACAAAATGCTCGCTCCCCCGCGCCCGTGACAACAACGACCCAAATATCATCGTTTCTTTCGCATTCGTCATAATGTTGGGAAAGTTCCCAGCGAAGTTGCGGGTTCAGCGAGTTCATCGCTTCGGGTCGATTGAGGGTGATCTTCGCGACGTGACCGTTCACCTCGAAAGTTGACACGGTTTGGGTGTCGGCCCGTGTTCCTGCGCCCATTGGTTCCTCCTGGTGCGGCTGTTAAAATTATAAAGACCAGACTAAGCCGTCCGTTGCGGGGGATCAAACTGAGACGCCTCGATACTAGTTCTACAGGAGCTCATCCCATGCCCGAATACGGCGCCGCCACATTTGATTTAAACGTAACCTAGGGTTTTTGCGCATACTTGTTAGTTTGCGTCGCTAGACGACGTGCCCGATGACGCCGTGTATGCGGCGTGGTGGGGGGACTGGATTAGCTGTGCGTTGGCCGGCAACGGTATATGCTGGTCAACAAAGCGGCGTCGGTGTTGGCGGCGGTGGGCCGTTGGCCACGGTGACCTTGCCCAAACGACATTCACCACACTCTGATGATGTGTGAGCGCGGTTCGGCCCATGCGTCAGAGCGAACTGCAAACCCATCACATGCGTCTTTAGGCGATCAGGGGGTGCCGGACCGTGATGTCGGCACGATGCGTTTTACGACAATGCCCGACCGATCCATCATGTCGGGAATGCGCGGCGAGATGTTGTTCTTCCACTCGTCGCTTTCATAGACCGCCGCGTACAACGCCACGCGCTCTTCTTCGCTTTCAAATCGTCGCGACCAGTAATAGGCCGTGTCGTCTTCTTCATCCCGGAAACTGCCGGTGATCACCATGCCCTTGCCGATTTGGAAAGGGATTATGACCTCTTCCATGTAGAGGACCCATTCGTCCATCTTGCCAGGCAGGGTTTTGTATTGACGAAATTCGTAAAAGGCCATTGTTCTTCACTCTTTCAAAATTATTGATACGCTAAGTGGTAGGGAAACCGCATCGGTTTGTCTAATGCTGTTCATTCAGGGGGCCCGCCGTCGACCTTGCCTAGAATCCTGCCATTGCATCAACAAAATGCCGCCTAGCACCATGGATCCGCCGATGATCTGGCTCAGCGTCATCGCTTCGGTGAACAGGAAATAGGCGATAATGATGCTGGCGACCGGCTGCAAATTGTTCAACATTGAGGCCTTCGGTGCGCCGATATGGCCAATTGCGGCGTAGAAAAACGGAATCGAGCTGCCCTGAAAGAAAATCACGCCCAGCGCGCCAATCCAGCCCATCTGCGTGACCGGCAGGGTGATTCCGCCGGTAACCGCGGCGATCACAATGAGTATGACTGACGCTACCACGGTCATGTGAAAGGTCATGACGAACGGGTCCACATGTTGCATCTTCCGGCCGATCCATGACGCGTTCATCGCACAGGCAATGCCAGCGGTCAGCCCAATCGCCACGCCGCGCCAATCCAGCATCTCCAGATCGACGCCTAACATCACCGCCAGGCCGGAAAATGAGGTCGCCAGCGCGGTGATCTTCACAGTCCCCAGGCGTTCATGGTCCCACGCCGCCATGATGATCGCCACAAGTGGCGGATAGATGAAAAACAGCAACGCGGCCAGACCAATGGGGATGTATTGCACCGAGCCAATATTGCCGTAATACATGAACGACACCAGCCCGCCCAACCACAAACATTGCCGCCACACCGCCCACGACACCCGCAGCCCTCGGCCTAGCACCAGACACATCGTGCCCACCATCAACGCGCCATAAACCCCGCGCACCGCCGAAATCGACAGCGGGTCCGTGCCGCCATCATACGCGGCGCGCGAAAAGGCCACCGCCGCGCCCAGCCCAATCGACGCGATAGCCGCAAAAATATAGCCGGTGACCTTGGATTGGGGCCGCTCTGTGGGAGAGGGCACCGAAGAGGGGATCGCGGAGGGCATGCGGGGAAAATTTCCTAAAACCAGTTGCGGTGAAGGGTATACCCCGCGCGGCCTAAAAGGGACAGGCACCGGGGTATGTTACCCAACATCCCGCAACTACCAAGTCGTTCTCCACCCCAACATCCCCTTTGAATCCTCCTACGCCATCTGCTATGACCTGCGCGCAATGTTATCCATCAACAATATAACTTATCGTATCGGCGGGCGGGTTTTGTTTGACGGTGCCTCGGCGGCGATTCCCGATGGGCATCGGGTGGGGCTCGTGGGGCGCAATGGCGCTGGGAAATCGACCTTGCTGAAGCTGATCGAAGGGTCGCTGGATCTCGATGGCGGGGCGGTCGCCATGGGGCGGCGCGTGCGCGTGGGCTCGGTGGCGCAGGAAATGCCGGACGGGTCGAGGACACCCCTCGACTTTGTGCTGGCCGCCGATCTGGAGCGCGCCGACCTGCTGGCCGAAGCGGAGAGCGCCATGGACCCGGGGCGAATTGCCGACATTCATATGCGTCTGGTCGATATCGGCGCGGAGGCGGCGCCGTCCCGTGCGGCGTCGATCTTGGCGGGGCTTGGCTTTACCGAGTCAATGCAGGCGCAGAAATTAGGCGAATTTTCTGGCGGGTGGCGGATGCGCGTGGCGCTCGCGGCGACGTTGTTCGCGGCGCCTGATTTGTTGCTGCTGGACGAACCCAGCAACCATTTGGACATGGAAACCCGGCTGTGGCTGGAAACCTATCTGACCAATTATCAGGGTACGGTGGTGCTGGTCAGCCACGACCGGAATTTGTTGAACGTCGTGGCGGAATCGATCGTGCACCTCAAGGAAGGCGCTCTCACTCTGTATCGGGGGAATTATGACCGGTTCGAGCGGACCTATCGCGAACGCCGGGTACATCAGGCGGCGGCCTATGTAAAACAGGTGGAACAGCGCCAGAAGATGCAAGACTTCGTCGACCGGTTCCGCTATCAGGCGAGCAAGGCGCGCCAGGCCCAGTCGCGCGTGAAGGCCATGGAGCGGCTGGGGGAGATTGCGCCGATGCGGCCCGACAATGAAGTCGCGTTTGATTTTCCCGATCCAAAGCCGTTGCCGCCGCCGCTGCTGACTCTGGATAAGGCCGATGTGGGCTATACGGCCGGGAAGCCTGTGCTGCGCGGGTTGGGACTCAATCTCGACATGGAAGACCGGATCGCGCTGTTGGGCGCCAACGGTAATGGCAAGACCACCCTATTGCGCTTGTTGACCGGCGATTTGGCGCCAATGGCGGGAAAAGTCCGCCGGTCGTCGAAATTGAAAGTAGGGTATTTCGCCCAGGAACTCGCCGAGGCCTTTGATCTGGATGCCACGCCGCTGCAGATGATGACGGCGCTGCTGCCGGACGCGCCGGAATCCGTCGTGCGGTCGCATCTAGGCCGGTTTGGGTTTACCCAGGACCACACCAAGGTTCGTATCGGCGCGCTGTCGGGGGGCGAGAAGGCGCGTCTGCTGTTCGCGGGCATCACCCGGGACGCACCGCACATCCTGCTGTTGGACGAGCCGACGAACCATCTGGACATCGACGCGCGCGACGCGTTGATCTCGGCTATTAACGCTTATAAGGGCGCGGTGGTTCTGGTGACGCATGATCCGCATCTGGTGGAGCTGTGCGCGGATCGTTTGTGGGTGGTGCGCGACGGCGGCTGCCACCGGTTCGACGGCGACATGGATGACTACCGGGATTCGCTGGTGACCCAACGGCGGGAAACACGCTCCCGCGCGCGGGCGGAAAAAGGCGCAACGCCGGATCAAGCTGTGGCGAAGGCGGATCGTAAAGCGTCGCGGCGGGCAAGCGCGGAAGCGCGCAGAGCTCGCTCCCAAATTCGGAAAGCGGCGTCGGTGGCGTCCAAGGTGTTGGAGGCGTTGACGGTGGAAAAGAAAACCTTGGTGGCGACGCTGAGCGATCCGGTGTTCTACAAAGAGCATGCGGATGAATACGCAACCTTGAATAAACGCCACGCGGAGATAGACTCAGCCATCGCGCTGGCGGAAGAACGCTGGCTCGAAGCGCAGGCTGCCCTGGAGGAAGAAGGCGCGGCTTAGCAGGACTAACTACAAAAGGATTGTCGGTGTATGGTGTTGGCGGATTTAACTCTGAGCGCGAAAACGCAAAACCCACGATTGAACGTTTGCTGTGATGGCGATGGCCCTGCCCTGGTGTTGATCCATGGCGGTATGGGATCGTGGAACCACTGGATCCGCAATATCGAGGTGCTGGCACCGTATTTCCGCGTGCATGCGATTGATCTGCCGGGATATGGCGAATCGCCACCGGTGGATCGGGAGATGTCTGGCGACGACTTCAAGGATTTGGTGTGCCGCGCCATCGACGGGATTGTGGGCGAGGGCGCGCCGTTCCGGCTGGCCGGATTTTCGTTTGGCGGCGCCATTTCATCGCATATCGCAGCGCGCATGGGTGACCGGGTGAAGTCGCTGACCTTGATTGGGGCCAGCGGATTTGGCCGCATTAAAAACGCGAAACCGCTGAACACCCGCAGTTACAAGGACGCGGGCGACGATCAGGCGATGCTGCGCGATATTGTGCGTAATAATCTGCTGGCGTTCATGCTCAACGACACCGCCGACGACCATGCGGTCGATTGCCACGCCGCCAATGTAAAACGGACGCGCTTCGACAGCCGCAAGGTCAGCGGCGCGGATTCGCAACGCTTCGATCTGCAGAACATCCAATGCCCGTTGCAGATCATCTGGGGTGAAGACGACGTCACCGCGCGCCCCTCCGTGGCCGAACGCGTCAAGCTGTGCCAGTCGGTCGCGCCGAATTTGCGCTTCGACATGGTACGCGGCGCGGCGCACTGGACCATGTATGACAGCGCTGAGGCGATTAACGACCTGATGCTCGACTTCATCCCCCGCTCCGACGATTGAGGTGGAGGGGCGTACCGGATTAATCCTTTAGCGGGGGCGCTTCGCCGTCGGGCAGGGGGATTTGGAACGTGTTCAGCACCATCGACACCAAGCCGTAATAGCCGCATAGAGCGGTCAATTCGACGACGCCGTCTTCGTTCAACATTTCCTTGGCCCAGTCAAAGGTGTTGTCGCTGACATTCTGTTTTTCATGCAGTTCGGTGGCGAATTCGTACACGGCAGCTTCGTCAGATTTGACGAAGCTGGGACGGCGCCGTTGTGCGATGGCGTCGATAATATTATCGGCCAGGCCTTCTTCGCGGGCGATTTTCGCATGCGCGTACCATTCGTATTGCGCGGTCCAGAACCGGCCCGTCACCAGAATGGCGAGTTCCCGCAAATTTCCCGACAATACGCCATTATACCGCAGCGCAGCGCCGACTTGTTGGACCTGGTTGGCGACGGTTGGATTATGTAGCAGGGCGGCGAACGGGCCCCGGACACTGCCGCGCGGGCCTGACGCAATAGCGTCATGGGCTTCTTTTTGTTCGGCGGTCATGGTTTCAGCCGTGAGTTCCGATAGTCGGCTCATGAAGTGGATTCCCTTAATATTGAAATTGATGTGGCAAGATTAACAGCCGGAATTGGCGGGTAAAGGCTTAGTTCCGCACGACGATGAATTTAGGCTACACTGCGGATATAACCAGTCGGGAGACGGCCATGCATGCCGCCAAGGTCAAAAAATTCAAGGCGCAGCTCAACGAACGCCGCGCCGAGGTGCAACGCTTGATTGAGATCAGCAAGGCGGGTCGTGACCCGATTGAGTTGGATCAAAGCCGGATGGGCCGATTGTCGCGGATGGACGCGATGCAAAACCAAGCCATGGCGCTGGAAATCGAACGCCGCCGAAACGTGGAGTTGCAACGCATCGACGCGGCGATGAAACGGATCGGCGAGGACGAATTTGGATTTTGCCTGAGCTGCGACGGGGGGGTCGGCGACAAACGCCTCTCCCTGGACCCCACTGCGCCGCTCTGCATCGACTGCGCCCAATCCCGGTGAGGCGCGTTGGAACGGATGGATTTTGCAAATCGTACCGGAGGTTGAGCATCATCCCATAGACGTCGGTGTTCGACCGACCCGACACGGTATTAAGCTCCAGTGTCGTGGTGAGTTGGCTTGTCGGCGTGTAATCAATGCCAGCGTACCAGCCGAAGAAACTATGATCGAAATCGATCCTGACGGCGGAGTCCCCCGTCGCAACTTCATACTTTGGTGAAGTTCGGCATAACCTCTTCCGCGAACATGTGCATACAACGTCGCATCTTGCCTTGATCGAGGCCGGCTTTGCCGAAGTTGCAGCGGATCGAATTGATACCCAAGCTACGTAGCACCTCGATCCGCTCGCTCACCACCTCGGGCGTGCCGACCAGCGGCAGAATGCCTATCTCTCGCGCCTTCTTCTCACCCACCAGGCGATCCTTGTCGCGATCCTGCCAGTGTTGGTAACCGGCTGGCACGGCTCCTGAGGCATTCTTCGGATTGCCAACGCGCAGGAATTCAGCGTCGATTTCATCCTCGAGCCCGGCGAGGTCGCGCTCAGCTTCCTCCATCGTCGGTGCCACATAGACGTTCTGCGCCGCGCCGAGATCAATATGTTCGTGGAGATGGCCGTAGTGCTCCATTCGTTCGTGCCACATCTCGATCACCTGCGGGATTTGGCCGATGACGGCGGTGGGACCACCCACCATGATCGGCATTGCCTTGGAGGCTGCAAAATCTACACTTTCCGGGCTGGTGCTTATGGCAATGTGCATTGGAATTGGCTTTTGCACGGGCTTCGGTAGCACGTTCAAATTTTCGACGTTAATGAACTCGCCTTTAAAGGTCAGGGGCTCATCTTTCCAACACCCGTAAATTACATCGACGTATTCGCGAAAGCGTGCCTTCGCCTCCGCAATGTCGGCCCCCATGCCATTGAACTCCAGCGCCTGATAGCCAGCGCCGACACCGAGCGTCAGTCGGCCCCCCGAGAGGATGTCAATGGTCGCGGCCTCTTCCGCCACTTGAATTGGGCTGCGCCAAGGGAGGACTACGATGGCGCTTCCGATTCGCGCGTTCTTGGTGCGTTGCGCGACGTTGCCAAGGATCGAAAAGATGCCGGAGACAAGTCCGTGTCGGGTGAAGTGATGCTCGCCAATCCAGATTTCGTCGATTCCAAGTGTGTCGCCGAGCTCGATTTTCTCCATGACGGCTTCGATGCTCTGCGCAGGCGTCTGACTCGGATGCCAGCGGATGATTTCGAATTGGCCGAACTTCATGATGTTCTCCTGTCGTCTGGAATGTGGACTCACGTGATGGCGGCAATCCCGTGCTGCGGTTACTCGGTATAATTTTCTAACGGGATTTTCTAGCTCGCCGCGCCAACAATGGACTCCGGTGAACGGTAGCCCCCGGGGATGTGCTTTGTGACCCACGCCGGATCATCATCACGCGGTAAAACGAGAGACGGTGCGCCCTTGCAACTCAGTCGGTACAACAACCGCGCATCGTCTGGATGTTTGATGCCAATTTTGATCGGAGGCGAGGTGTGCAAGGACATATAATTGTTCCAGATGGTTACATCGCCTGGCGTGTGTACGTGGTCATAGCGAAATTCCCGCTGCAGAACGTATTTTTCCAAGCCCTCCAGAAAGTCGCGAGACTCGGCCGGCGTCATGCCATCCACCTCGACCGGGGGACGGACACCGGGTCGGGAGGCCCAGAGAGGACTATGCAGCGACTTGACGTCCGAGCGTGGGTCCATACGCACGAGCGGTGCGAGCCAGCCTTCGTCTTCCGCATTCAAACGCCGCCGAACCTGGACGGCTTCGAGTTTCGCTTGTTCTTCCAACGGCAGCGCTGCGAACGCGGCCGCGGTATCCGCAAAGGCGGTTTCGCCATTCAACGGCAGGCGTTTGCGCAGCGTCATGAGTTCGTCGTCGGAGCCAGGGAAGTAAGGGGCCGGTCCGGCATCGACCGGGGGCTTGACCCATTGCCCGTTTGGCGTGTCCCGCGCCACTGGCACGTGATGGGCGAGGAACATCGACACATAGATAGGTAACGGCTCGTATTCGATGTCGGTATGCCACGTGCCGCCGTCCTTCAGACGGAATTCTTTTCGGTCATCTTGGCCGAGCAGATTGGTCGCGACGAGCACCGCCGGCGATTCATGGGGAAGGCACGTGACTTGACCGGGCAGGACAGTGTCGGCGACGGCGACCCGCCTGTCCGCATAAGGCAGGAACTTTACTACGCCATCGCTTTCGCTGTCCTGCTGGGCCGGCTTCCCTCCGCGCAAGAAGTTCGAGGGATGCGCGACCGGCGCGCCCCAGTGGTTCGCAAATCGCTCGAACGCCGTGAGCGAGAATCGTTCGAGATCTTGCCCTGCAATCGTCAGCAGCCGGGCGTGGCTGAGCGTATCCAACAGGAGGTCCACCTGGGCTGAACGAAGCGGGCTGCAAAGGTCAATGCCCGACACGCGTGCGCCCATGCCGCTGGCCGCAAGGGGGTGGTCGAACTGAACCGTCTCACCGAACTGTGTCGCGAAGCGATGCTCTAGATATGGGGGCGAAGAATGTATGGAGGTCTCTTGCATATTGGTCGCTCATTGGTGGAGAAAGTCTAAGTCTAGCAGCAAATAGGTCGCCGTTCTATACGGTTTTGATTTACCTCTCTTCGAGATTAAGGATTTCCGGTTAGGGTCCCGAAGCGGGAATGCCTAACCGCAGCATCTTTAATATATGTGTCCTTCTTGGCGATTAGCCTTCTTTGAAGGTCTAGACGTCGACACCTAGCCAGTCTTGCTTTTCGCCGGTGTTCAGCGGCGCTTTTCTGCACTACTTTTCATACGCTTTGTCGCCGATAATTTTGTTGTTCCGTTTTTTCCACTGAACCACCACTGTCACGGCGAACAAATTTCTAAAATAGCCTTTGATTTCATCGCGACCCACGTTGCAGTTTCGTGTGGGGCGGGCCGATGACGTTGACGAATTCACCGTCTTTGGCGAAATATCGGGCCATGACGTCGATGTCGCGCGCTGTGAACGCCGTACCGGTTCCGTCCAGCAGCGCCTGTGTTTCTTGCTCATTCATGCTAGATGTCTCTATTCGTAACGGCTTTTGATTTCAACTGTCTTGTGGTTGTTCTGGTGGAAATAATTGGCGCTCGAAAATTCGCGCACGAGATCACCGTATAGCGTGGGTTCATACAGGGCGGGGTCATCGGCGCTAGTGCAGGATGGTGCGACCTTAATCTTGCGGGTTACGTTAGGGCTGTGGAAATATGCCATCGAATACCGGTCGGCGTCGCCATCGACGATGACGCCGTGCGGGGTGGACATGAAGTGGTCGTTCGACATGCGCCGGATCATGTTACCGATGTTGACCAGGAACGTGCCGGGGATCAGCGGCGGCGCCAGCCACTCGCCCGACGACAACCGCACCGCCAAACCCGGCGTTTCACTGCGCGCCAGGATGGTCATGAAGGAATTGTCCGTGTGTGGCCCGGCGCCGAAATCATTGTCGTCCTGCTGCGTCGGCGGGTAATGCAGCATACGCAGTTTAGCATTATTTTCGTTGGCGAATTCTTCGTCCAGATAATCTGGCTCCATGCCAAGCACGACGGCGAAAGCGGGCACCATGCGTTGTCCCAAATCATTCAACGCCTTAAAATACGTCATCACCTTTTCGCGGAAATCGGGCAGATTTTCCGGCCAATAGTTTTGCCCCCGCAAGGGCGTCTTGGCGATTACGTCGGGATGATCCTGGCCCCGGTCATGGGTGACGAAAAAGGATTCATTCTGATTCGGCTTGGTCGCCTTATGCACCGCAGAGTGCGCCTGCATGGAGGTGTTAATCGCCATGTAGCCGACATTGTATTGATCAAGCGCCAGCTTATTTTTTTCTTTGAGAGGCAAGGAGTGAAAGCGTTTGTGTTGTTCAAACGTGGCGTCGATCAGCCCCTGTGGGACGCCATGGTTTTTGATGTAGAAGAACCCGGTGGTTTCACATGCGTTGCGCATTTCCGCCGCGAGAACGTCAAGAGCGCCGTCTTCGCTGTTGAAATAAGGGCCCAGATCAATAATAGGCAGCTGGGCAAGCGCCGCATCCATATCGCCGGGCACGTTGTCCTTAAATAAATGCATGGAATGCTCCAAATCAAAATGCAGGCATTCAGCGTAGCGCATTTTGCCAGTAATTCAAAACGACGGCCTGGACCTGCATCAACTCACCGTTGCCGCCATGGCCAGCGTTGACCCCACTGCCGTTACCGCAGAACAGCGTAACAGCGCCAAGCCTGTGAACTTTGACAGCATCTACGGCATGGGTGCGGCTGGATTGGCCGCAGCAGCGTGGAACGGTTAT
>JAPKDL010000180.1 GCA_028822585.1 Alphaproteobacteria bacterium
CGCGGTCGGATTGGCGTTATTATCCCGTCCACCAATATCGGCGTCGAACATGATTGCCAACAGATTATCCCCGATGGCGTGACCTGGCATTTCGCGCGGTTCTTCATCGAGGTGCGCGATTTGTCGAGCGACGAGTCATTTTTGAAATTCGTCGAGGCCATCCAAGAAACCATCCCGCTGGCAGTGCGCGATGTCGTCACCGCCGAGGTCAGCCATGTCATGATGGGCATGTCGGCGGAAACCTTCTGGGGCGGCGTTGATGGCAACAATGCGTTTCAAGACCGCGTCCTGGACATAATGGGGCCGGGCTTGAAGTTGACCACCGGCGCCGATGCGGCGGTGGCGGCCTTGCGAAATTTCGGCGCAAAAAAACTGGCGGTGCTGACGCCCTATCAACCGGTCGCCGACAAACAGGTGCACGCGTTCTTCGCCGAAAGCGGATTCGACATCGTGCGTCTGGTGGGGTTGAAATGCGACACCGCCAATTCCATCGCGCACACGCCGGAAGCCCAGGTTCTGGACGTGGTGTTGAATGAGCTCGATGGCGACGATGTCGACGCCATTATCCAGGTTGGCACGAATTTAAGCGCCCTGCCGCTGTTCCCAGCGTTGGAAAAGCAACTCAGAAAACCGGTCCTGCCCATAAACGTCGCGCTGATCTGGCACGCCCTGCGCGCCATCGGCGTCGACGACAAATTCTATGGCAAAGGTCGATTATTGGAAGAGTTTTAGGGCACCCACAAAAAATGACCGGCCCTCATTTCTGGAGACCGGTCATTGCTGCCCTGTGTTAAACGTCGTTTAAAAGTGGGCGACTTTATCTGCGTATTCGTACACTTCCTGCATGCGGCCATGCGAGATCGCCGCCCCCTGTACGGCTGACACCAGGTGGGTCCAGCGAAATTCAGCTCGTGTGTTGTGGAATTCCTCGTACGTCGCCTGATTGTGTTTGTAGGCGTGCATTTCAGAGAAGCTATCGCGACAGACAATCCGATCCAACATTTGGATCAAGGCATCAGGATCAAAGTTACAATCAGCGTATTGTTGCGCCATTGCCGCGGCTTCCTTAACCTCGTCAGTACACATCCAAAGACCCAAACCCAGCGAGGGCAAACGCTCGCCAATAGGCAGCGTACCAATAAATGCTTCCATGTCGCGCAGGGATTCCACCTGCGTACGTGTGGGTTGTGCCGCAACGCGGTCTGCTTCAGGTTGATGTACCGGCGCTAATTTAAACTGCGCGGAGCGCACTTCCGGTCCAGCGTGCCAGGTCAGCAACGCCCGCAACTTCGTATTCATAGACAGGTCGCGTTGACCTATCAAATAGCGGCGTATGTTAGCACCGGTGTGGATATGCACGTCCATCGGGTTTCCCGTTTGGGACCGCAAGAACATTCTCGAACCGCCCACCGACAGCCCTTCCACAACACCTTCCAACGACAATCCATCAGCAAGCGCTTGCGCCATGATGCCCGGAATATCGCCAAACTTGGCGCTTAACCCAATTTTTTCGGCAAGCACGCCCACCGCTTCGGTTTCGTCATCACCGGTCTTAACGCGCAGAACGCGTTTCAACAGGCCATGTTCTTCGATCAAATCATCGATGTCATGGATAGGCGATGGCCCCGGAGGACGGGTCACGTAGCGAACCGCGGGGCGAATTAAATATTTAGCGTATTCCCAACCGAAATAATCCAGCGCTCGCCAGGTAAAAGACGGAAACAAAAAATTATGGTCATCTTTCTGATTCTTTGGAATTGCGACCTGCATCAGATGATCAAGCACCTGACCCGGCGTTAATTTTTCCAGGAGGAACAGATAGTAGCTGTCCATCGCGTTGTACGCGCCTCGCGACAAGTGATACGGCATCGCTTCCAACGTCTCTTCGACGCTATTATTAACCGATTCCGGTTGCGCATCGGCCATTATATACGGGCCCATCGACATCGAATTGATGTGCTTGTTGGACAGCGCGACGTTCTGCACCACCGGCATCAAGGCATAGTCGCCAGTCATGCGTTCGGACATGCAGTGCACCGCGTGAATACCACTGATCGGGTGCAAGGGTCCGCCATGATGGCCCGGCGGCAAGTCGGATGACCGCATCACCGCTAACCCGGACGCCAGCAGCATTTGCTTCACCGACGTACCATTGCGCAATTTTTCATATGTTTCTGCAACGATGTTTTCCGGCGCGGTATCTTCAATAAATTGAACCAGGGGTTCGATGTCGTCCGGGTAAATGACGGGCTTGAACATAAGCTTCCTTTCCTTCGGGCGGTGTGGCGGCCAATCCATCCACAAGCCGAATTGAAACTACTGTGGGGCGCTACTTATGCGCAGGTGATATGGGAAATACTCCCGTAAAAGCATTTACTTTGTCCGGACATGTTCGACCTTCGCTACGCGTTTGTCAAATCGGCCTTTGATGGACCAAAGTCCCGCCCGGCCTTATGCTGCGCCCATCGCAATTAATGTAAACGGATTCCCCATGCCAGACGCGCCCATTATCGATCGAATTGAGTTGACCCTTTTCAACGTCACCATCAAAAACATGACCGCCGACCCATCCGGATTCGGCATTTCCTACGCGCCGGGTCAGAACAGCCCGCAAACCCGATTCGCCCTTCGTATCTTCGCCGATACCGGCGTCGTGGGCGAATATGTGCCGGGCCGAGGACGCGCCCGAGTCATCAGTTCCGCCGTCGAGGCGCTGGGGCGCACATTGCTGGGCAAGCCTGCGCTGCATCGCCAACACCACTATCAATCGCTGCGCCGCTTGACCAAGCATATCGGCGAGGTCGGCATCGGCGCCCTGGATATCGCATTGTGGGATTTGGCAGGTAAACATCACGGTGCCCCGGTTTATGAACTCCTCGGCGGGCACCGGACGAAACTCCCCGCCTATGCCAGCACGATTGGCGGCGACCGCCATGCGGATGGATTGTCGAGCCCGGAGGCCTACGCGGACTTCGCCGAGCAATGCCTGGAATTGGGATACAAAGGTTACAAGATGCATGGCTGGTCGAATGGCGATGTCCGGGAAGAGTCAGCGATGATCCGCGCCGTCGCCAAACGCGTCGGCGGTCGCATGGACATTATGTATGACAGCGCCTGCCATCTGGCCACGCTGAGCGACGCCATTCAGATTGGCCGGGTCTGCGACGCACACGGGCTGTATTGGCTGGAGGACCCTTACGCCGATGGCGGCGTGTCGATCCACGGGCATCAGATGCTGAAAAAGGCCATCACCACGCCGATCCTGATCAGCGAACACGCTCGTAATCTGGAAACGACAACCGACATGATGGTCGCGGGCGCCACTGACTTCGCGCGAATCGACCCGGATTACGACGGCGGCATCACCGCAGGCTGTAAGGTCGCCGCCGCCGCCGAAGGGTTGGGCATGGATGTCGAGGTGCATTCCTGCGGCCCCGCCATGCGCCACCTGATGGCGGCGTGCCGGAATTCCAATTACTACGAGGTCAATCTGGTGCATCCGAAATGCCCAAATGCCTGGTCCTTGCCAATATATAAAGGCGGATATACCGATCAACTGGACTGCATCGATTCCGACGGATTCGTGTCGGTCCCCGAAGGGCCCGGTCTGGGCATGTCTTATGATTGGGACGCCATCAACCACGCGGCGGTGGACACCATCGTGATCGAATAAGCGCTAGACAAGGTCCATCATATCGAACATCGCGCGGGTCAGGCGGCTGGTCGGGTCGGCAAAGGCGTCGCCCATATCGAAATGATTGGCGTCGGGCAGGAACACACGTTCTACCGACGCGCCCTGGATCTCCCAGGAATCCGCGAAGTCCCCGCCCTGGCGCTGGAATTCATCCAGCTCCCGCCCACCCCACGCGACGATTGCGGGCGGCAGGCTCGGCCTCGGATTCTTGGGTTGGAGATTTAAAAGCGGGCTGTTGCGCGACGCCGCCGCCTCATCCAGGTACAGATACTCGTTGCGCGCGCTCAACCGAACTGGCTCCAGATCATACGCGCCGCTGACGAACACCGCGCCCGCCACCGCTTCGGTCTGCATCGCGACCGCCGCCAGTTGCGCGCCAGAGGAATGCCCCACCAGATATATCCGTTTTGGGTCACCGCCATAAGACGCTACATTCTCACGCAGGAACCGGACTGCCCGCGTCACCTGCGCCGCTATTGTGTCGAGCGATGCCGCCGGAGCGTTGCTGAAATTCACCGCTGCGACGATCGCGCCTGCCTCGACAAACACCGGTGCCAGATAGCCCGACTCGTCCTTGCTCAACAAACGCCACGCCCCGCCATGCAGAAAAATAAGCACCGGCGCGGCGTCCTGATCAGGCCGGTATAAATCCAACCGCTCGTCAGCATAATCACCGTAAGCGATGTCCATATGGACGCGCAGCGTCGCTTTCGCCCCCGCCGTCCCCTCAGCCCAGTTCTTAATATACGGCCCAACATCAGGGACCAAAGTCCGCTGTTCGTATTGCGCGTCCAATTGCGCCTGGGTGTAGTCGCGATAAATTTTCATGCTCACCTTAAATTGGGTGCCGCAATCACCGCGTCAAAGTCGCGGGCCTCAAGCGCCGCCTTCGTGGCGTGCTCCGATTGTTACGACTAATGATAGCACGGGAATTTGGATAGGACTACGGGCGGCAATATAGACATCGGTTTAAGATTGCTGAATTTCCCTTTTAGGGGTAGATCTGGGCAGAGAGGTCAAATTGACAAATGATCGAAATGTCAGAGTGCTGAAGGCTCTGTAAAACATACAATGAAAATTACGGAATCCAAGACGACCTCAACGACAGAGCTCGTTGAAGAAGATATTTACACGCCCGAGGGAAAGCTAACCGTTGAATAT
>JAPKDL010000181.1 GCA_028822585.1 Alphaproteobacteria bacterium
TTTTTGGGGCCACGTGCTGTGGGGTTTGCTATTGATTTGGCCGGTGGCCGTGAAGACCCCACTGCCTGGGTTTGGGCGTTCCTGGTCATGGCCTTGGGCTCGGTGGTTTCCGCCGTGGCGATGGCGTGTAAGCCACCCAAGTCTCGAATCACATGGGCTGTGAGAGTGCCGGAGTGGATGTTGAAGAGAAAACAGCAAGTTTGGTGACTGTATAATAATTTTATATTAAACAATTGAAAAATAGTAATAAATTAAACCTTCCGACCCAAATAATTAAGCTGAACAATTGTCACATCGAAATTTAATTGAACGATCCCGTCCATGTTATTACGGTTTGGCAGATGAAAATTTTGTCAGCGACGTTTTAAACCTAACTGAAAGGCCTTCCGATTAACGTGTCTCGATTGTTAATGTTTCCGATTGTTCTTCTGGGAATGATGTGGCCGATAGGCGCGTTTGCGCAATCCAACGGGTATTATCTGTCCGGTGGTATAAGCAGCGTACTGGTGGGCGATTCAGAAATTGAAGGAAGTGGCGTAAAGACGCGTGCGGGATATAACCCTGGATTTTCCGGATCAATGGCGGCTGGCTTGGCCTTCGGCGATAGTTGGCGTACTGACGTGGAATTGGCCTATCGATCGGTTGGTATTGATGAAATTTCCGGCGCGACGACTAGTAGTGGCGAGGCGTCCGGTGCCAGTCTTGTGCTGAACGGGTACCGTGATTTCCCAACAGATTCCGATTGGACGCCGTACATCGGCGCGGGGATTGGGGTCATGCGCCTTGATGTCGAAGACGCGTCGCCGATTGGCGGGTCGCGCATCAATGACGACGATTGGTCCATTGCCGCACAGGGTATTATAGGGACAGGGTACCGGATTAATGATCAGGTCGGATTGTATACCGATTATCGGTTCCTGGCGACGACGGACCCTGATTTAACGACAGCGGCGGGGACCGAAGTAGAAGGCGATTATAGCGAACATCGTGTGATGATTGGGTTGCGGTGGTCGTTCGGCGGTGGAACTCCGCCATCCAAACAAGAGGCGACCACGGTTTGGGCGAACGCCGCGGCGTCCACCGCAGCGCCCGCCCCAGTTCAGACACCCGAACCACGCATTTCGCCATTGGTTGGCACGAGGACGGCGCAGACACCCAATCCCACAAAGGCGGCTAAAACGGAGCAAAGCTTCATTTTGTTTTTCGAATGGGACCATTCAAATTTAAGCGAAGATGCGCACGCCATTATTCGCAACGCCGCTGAGGCCAGAGCTCAGGCGCCCGACGCGTCGATTGAAGTCACAGGGCATGCCGATCGTTCCGGGTCGGATCACTACAACATGGAATTGTCCCGCCTTCGTGCTGAATCGGTCAAGGTGGAGCTCACACGTCTTCGGGTTCCGGAGGACAAAATCCATGTCCAATGGAAAGGTGAAGGCCAGCCGGATGAGCCGACGGATGATGGCGTGCGCGAATCGCGAAATCGTCGTGTTGAAATAATTCTCAAATAGAATCCTGCACGGAGCCTTGTGGTTCGCGCCGTGTTCTAGTCCTTCGGTCGCCTGCTAGGCAGCGGAAAGAATGGGGGTGAAGATGGATTGATCTCCGAGTGGATTCGTGCCTACTCTTAGCTCATCATCGAATTCTTTTCCACAACTAGGAGCCTCAGAATCGCCATGGAATACAAAAGAGTTTCCGCTGATTGCCATCTGGATATGCCCTGGATGCCGCCGACTCTGTTTACCTCTGAAGCGAGCAACGCGCTCAGGGACCGTATGCCGTATGTTGCGGATGGCCCCGATGGTCCCCAATGGATCACTAAGCAAGGCGCTAATTTTGGTTTACTAAATGGCGTGGGACCGGGTGGGGTGAAGTTGGTGCCTGGCCAAAATAAGCGCGTAGATATTATGGCTAAAACCGGCATGTTTGAAGATGGCAAAAAAGGCATTCAACGGGTTTCGGACCCGCATATGCGCCTTAAGGAGATGGACCGCGACGGCGTCGATGCGGAAGTCATCTTTGGCATTCTCGGCTCCGCCTCTAAGATGCAGGATCCAGAAGCCGCTAATGAGTTATTTCGAATTTATAATGACTGGCTGAAAGTGTTCTGCAGTCACTATCCTGACCGCCAAATCGGCCTTGCGTGTCTCCCTTATGGCGACATCGACGCCGCAGTGGCGGAAGTTCATCGTAGTGCAAAAATGGGCCTGCGTGGGCTGGAATTGTCCTGTTCTTGGGATATGGAGCCGATGTGGCACCCATGCTGGGATCCCCTATGGGAAGCTGTCAACGAGGTTGAATTACCACTTCATTTTCATACGTTTCCAACGACGTCGCCCCAGGCGCGTGAAATGACCTCGGGGCAAGTCCGGCGCGCGGCTATGTTTACTGGTGTGACGGTTTTTCAGATGGGATTGGCTAACATAGTTGCTGCCATGATTGGGGCGGGCGTGTTCGAGCGCTTTCCAAAGCTCAAGATATCTTTGGGCGAAAGCGGCGTCGGTTGGATTCCCTATATGCTTGACCGTATGGATTTTGAATATGAAGACAGGTTCCGTGACCTGATGCCAATGAAGCCGTCCGAGTATTGGAAGCGCCAATGTAAGGCGACGTTTCAGTATGATGTCATCGGGCCGATGCTGGTGAATGCAAATGACTTGATGACGGAAGATACGCTGATGTGGGGGTCTGATTATCCGCATACCGACGGTATCTGGCCGGAATCGACGAAGTACATCGATGAGCAGTTCGCCGATTTGACCGCTGCGCAAATCCAGAAAATCACCTGTGATAATGCGGTTGAGTTTTATGGTTTGAAAAAGACAAACTAACGACACCTCGTGTCCCCCCGTTCCTTTCCGGGAACGGGGGTGGCAATATTAACGCCGCTTAGCGTTTGCGGGACTGCGCCCTGAACACTCATTAGACAAAACTGCATAGACTAAGGAGTTCCGATGGACCGCCAGAGTCTGGATTTTTTGCTGTCGCCCCAAGAACGCGAACAGTTTGAACGCGATGGATATTTGGTTGTCGAGAATGCATTGAGCGCCAGTGCCATCGATGACCTTCTCCCTCTTGTGGATCAAATAGACCGGGACGAGCGCACGCTTTTGGGGTTAGACCCTGGCGCGCGCATGAATCATTACGATGTCATCGGTCGGGACCGGCGCTTGTTGGAATTGATTGATTTGCCGACCACCTTCGCCAAAGTGTGGGGGCTCCTGGGTTGGAACATTCAGCTTTACCATACGCATCTGACCGTGAGCCCCTGTGCGCCGCAAGGCGAAACCATGGGGTCGAACGGGCTGGCGCTGGGCTGGCATCAGGATAGTGGACAGATAAACATTGATCTTGAAACCACGCCCAGACCGATCATTTCGCTTAAAGTTGGCTATTTTCTGAGTGATACGCGTGAGCCGGAACGAGGCAATTTTTACGTGTTGCCGGGAAGCCATCTGCAGAACGACTTCCCGGGCGTCGACCGTAAAGAATTGCTCGCGGACGCGATACCAGTCTGCGTGGCACCTGGCGATGCGGTGTTTTTTGACCGCCGGTTATGGCATTCGGGCAGCGCCAATTACTGGAACCAGCCGCGCCGCGTGCTGTTTTACGGCTATTCGTATCGATGGCTCCGCCCGCGCGACGATATGCAGGTCGCGCATTACCTGCGGATATGTGATCCGATCCGACAACAACTACTGGGCGTGAGCCCGACCGGCGGCCGGGGCTATACCTCGCCAACGGAAGAAGACGCGCCGCTCAAGGCTTGGATCGAACAGCACTGCGCCTGACCTGGATGATCTATCAGTCGATGCCCAGTAATTTTGCCGCTGTCCCTCCAAGAATGGCGATCCGGTCCTCGTCGCTCAGGTCAGGCGTATTCAGGACAAGGTCGACCTCGGTGCTGGTCCACGGAAACGGATAGTCGGTGCCAATCATGATTTGGCCTGGTCCAGATTCGGCGATTAGATGGCGCAACGCTTCAGGCGTAAACACAATCGTATCGAAAAACAGCTGACCGTCTTTTAGGTAAGAAGTCGGTGCCTTTTTGGGCAAAGGCCCTACCTTGCCGGGGAAGGTTTTGCACACCGCGTCCGAGCGATTGGCGTAGGACCCTAAAAACCCACCCCCATGGGCGGCACAAATTTTAAGGCCAGGAAAGCGGTCCAGGGTACCTTCAAAGATCAGGTGAGATAGCGCGATCGTTGTTTCGAGGGGATTGCCGATCGTGTTTGTCAGGAGACCACTGCCGGAAAGCCGTCCGCTGGACTCCAGCTCGGTCGTGCCTGTGGGGTGCATGAACACCAGCATCCCCAATTCTTCACACTTCGCCCAAAAGGGGTGAAATTTGGGATCGGCGAGTTCCAGGCCTTCCACGCTGCCGCCAACGCTCACGCCCTTGAAGCCAAGTTTTTTGGCGGCGTGTTCAACCTGTTCAACCGCAAGGTCCGGATGTTGCAGGGCTGCGGTGGCGAAGGCAACGAAGCGGTCGGGAGTCGTTTCGCAAATTTCGACCAGGGCTTCGTTTTGAATCCGGATCACCTCGGCTGCGGCGTCGCGTTCGGCATGGTACCAGTAGGGGTTAATGCTGAGCGCGGAGACGTCGAGGCCTTGAACGTCCATCGCGGCAATTCGTGTTGGCAGATCAGACATCAACAATCCCGCCGCCGGGTCGTGTTGGTCGATCACTGCCATCGCCTCGGGTACCGCGCAATGGGCGTGGATGTCCACCGTCTTGACCCGCGTGCCGTTGACGACGACCTCGCGGCGAT
>JAPKDL010000049.1 GCA_028822585.1 Alphaproteobacteria bacterium
TGACTTCTTCAACGCGCTTTGTTTTGCAGCCAGTATATTAAGCCGATCACCAAGACGAATGCCACTGCAGCGTGCTGCATTTCGGCGGAGACGTAAGCAAGCAGGAATCCTGTCGCGAGCGGGCCACATGCCGCGCCGAGATCCCGCCATGCCTGCATCCGTGCGAGCGGTCCGATCGCCTGCTCATCAGCGGACATCGCTTGTACAATGACCGCTGGCCCCAGCGACGCCATAGCGCCGCGAAACAAAAGCATCACAAGCGCGCCAAAGACGGTCAGCCCCGCCGCGACGCCAATAAAGCCAACGATGGTCAGAACTGCAGACCCAATAAAGATGCGGCGTGCCCCGAAGCGATCGGAGATCCAGCCAAAGAGCGGCGCTGCTACCGCCTCGCCAAGATGACGCATTGCGAGTAATGCGCCACCGCTCATCACTGCGACGGACAAGGATGCCTCTCGGGCGAAAATCAACGTGATGCTGATCGCAAAGACTCCATCAACACCGTAGCCTTGTAGGAAGAACAGTATGTCGATTGGGCGTGGCCGGGCGAGCGATGCCGGCTTGTCTCGCTGCGTTTTCGCAGTGTGATACTGAGGCAGCGTCAAAGCGACCGGAATGGCGAGTGCGGTCGGTACAGCCAGGATAAGGAAGGCCGTAGTCGGTCCAACGAAACCAACCAGCCAGGCCCCAATGAAGAGAGCCACAATCGGTCCCACCCTTTGGATTGCACGGCCAACACCAACACGCACGCCAACCTGAGAGCGATATTCGACCGCATATGCAAGCGTCACCAAGAGGAGTGCCGCGTAGCTTAGCCCCCATGATATACGCGCAATGAGAATGGTGGCCGGTCCCTGGCCAAATCCATATAGCGCCGTCGAGATCGTGGCCACCACGGCCGCGCCGACGCACATTCGCCGCACGCCAATTGCGTAGGTCATTCGGGCGATGACGCCGTAAGCGAACACGCGCACGAACCTGTTGGCCGACAACATCACGCCGACCCATGGCAGCGTAAGGCCAAAATCTTCTGCGTAAGCTGGAAGAACTGCGTAGATCAGCGCATCACCAAGCAGCGCCAATGACAAGACGGCGGACGAGCCGATAACAGCCCGCCAGCCGCTATTAGCTTGGTCGGTCAATACGCCTCCATCATCATCCGTCACATCTTCGCCCCTTTGGTCGCTTACATTTCATTGAGTTCTTCGACGAAAGACATAGCGAGTCTCCCCACTAGCGGCTATTTTTAATCGGATACAACAACATTGATTCTACGGACTGAATGGGCCTGGCTTCAATATATTTGAAAGACAGTTTTAATAGATTGCATGTATGATGAATTACTTTGCCCGACTTCCCGTTTGACCGATAGCGGAAATCGACAGGCAACGGCGCTATCGGCCCAAATCCGTTCAAAATCTATCTTTTAGGACCCTGGTGTTCTGACAGCGGGAACTGCAAGACCATTACCACCAAGCCATTAGGGATGGATCTTCTAGGTTTCGTATCGGCCCATGTGTCCCCAGCCGCACTTCCTGTCAGCCCTGACATTGTTATTGCTTCGGGGAACACAGAAAGAAACGCCTCGGCCATTACGGCAGACTATTGCTTTTTTGCTTCTTCGGCATTCGCTTCGCCAACGTCCACGATTATTTCATCGTGGATGATGATAATGGGGTGTCCGTCGAGAACCACAGTTTTTCAAGGACCCTAGAGCCCTCTCAAGCTGCTACCCACAAACAAGATTTGCATTAAACGTATAGTCGGGTCCCTTTCCACAATACCTTAATTGTCAAAACTTGCCGAACATTCGTCAAATAGGTCATGAGCCCCGTGGTCGATGAGCCAGGGGCCTCGGACAGTCTTCCGCGCAAACGATAAGCCTTGGTTCTGTTGGGTCACTGATGGGCCTAACAGACCGCCCTGTTGAATACGCAGGACTTAGGCGATATTTACTCGTCCCGATTGGTATCACATAGGAGATATGAGTATTACTTTCGGCGCTCCTATTGCAATAAACAATCCTAACCCGCCGGGGTATAAGAACCTGCGGCTTTATTCGCGGCGGTCACCACATCAGGTAGGTCTATAATTTCAAGATAGTCAGTCGCCTCAAAAGCACCGCTCGATTCAAACGCCATCGTTGTCCCTATAAGACTGTTTCCATCCGGGAATTCCGCCGTAACTAAAACATCCCAAACACCGCGCGTAAATTCAACATTGATCAGTGTCGCGCCGACTTGAGATAATGACGCTTCTACCGCGGCTTTTCTGTCTGAACCTGACATCAAACCCTTAAGGCCGGCAGGAGTGTAAGTGGCCATAAGCATTGCTTTCATGATTATTCCTTTCGTCTGGGAAGTAGAAATTACAATAATAACATTAAGCCTTGAAAAGGTGTTTTAATAAAGCCTCCTTTTTTTGACACTTCAATTAAATAACATTTAGTTGAAGTGAATTTTACCCTAGAAAATGTGACTGACTTTTTTGTTTTAATAATTAATTACAAAGTTTTATGTATTATACATAATAGTTTGATCTAGTTATTTTTATTAACATGTTGTTTATAAACATTAATTTCATAAATTAGTGTCTTCTATTTTTAGACAAACCTTGTATGAAAATATCAAATATTATATATAACCATTTGTTATAAAATGATTATTTATAAATTTATCAATATCATTTAACCGGTCTAGGGCAACTCGGTATTCGTCCGTCAAGCGAGAGAATATCCACACGATTGTTACAGTCTGCAACCCAGCTGCCTACATCATTAGCTAGCCATGTGGATGTGGTCCGTACGCTCAAGCTGATTTTTGATAAAACCCCAGCCGTCTGTGCCGATGCCCTTGCACAGAATGTCGGCGCAGAATCGTTGCCGCGCTTAAAACGAAATAATCTAGAGGCAACTCCTGTATACCAATAGGTTAACTAGATATCTTAGGCAGCGGTCCTGAATTTCTTGTAGAACTGAATAAATTCATTTATGAATAAATATCAATTTTGTTGTTAAATCCTGAGTTTGAGTGCTTAGGTATTGTCGAATTCGAATGGCTCATGTTTCTACGGAGCACCAACTTTAGATAACTAACCAATATTTCTAACCCTGCAACAAAACTGCTCAAGTGAATTCCCCGCAAAGAATTGGAGTAGTACGAAATGACCACACAATCGAGTGCGCTACACTTAGAGCAATTTAGAGCGTCTGTTCGTGCGTTCTTCAAAACCAACCTCCCGGATCAAATTCGCGACAAGACGGCTGCCGGCGTAGAGTTGACGGGAGCAGAGTATCGCGAGTGGATGGGTATACTCTCGCGCCAAGGGTGGGTCGCTGTAAATTGGACGTCGCAGCATGGTGGCCCAGGTTGGTCGCTTTGGGAGAGGGCTGTCTACGAGGAAGAGTATTTCCGTGCGAAAGCCCCTCGCATCGTCGAAGTGGGCGTCAAAATGGTCGGGCCCGTCATTCTTGCATACGGCAGCGACGCCCAGCGCGAACGCTTCGTACCCAAGATACTCGACAGCTCGGAACTTTGGTGCCAGGGATACTCGGAGCCTGACGCCGGTTCGGATTTGGCTTCACTTAAAACAACAGCCGTCGCTGACGGTGATGTCTATCGAGTTCAAGGATCAAAAATTTGGACCAGTTACGCGCATTTTTCCGATCGCATGTTCACGCTCGTTCGAACCAGCGACAAGGGGAAAAAGCGTGAGGGGATATCCGTCCTGCTTATCGATATGAAGAGCCCGGGTATTCGAATTCGTCCTATCCTGCGGATGGATGGGCGCCATGAATTCAACGAGGTATTTCTTGACGATGTGGAAGTACCTATCACTGACCGCATTGGTAAAGAGGGCGAAGGCTGGACGCTGGCAAACCATCTGCTCGGTCATGAGCGCGGCAACATGTCACACTTTATGATGATAGAAGAAATGTTCGATACGCTTACCAAAATTTCGACATCGGAAAGTGCCGGTGCCACGACGGTCGCGGAATCATTGGATTTCCGCCGGTCGCTCGCTAAAATTAAGATAGAGCACATGGCTCTGCGCGTTACTGCTGAAAAAATCATGCAGGAAGTAACTGCTGACCGTACAGTCGGGAAATTAGCATCTGTCGTCAAACTCGGCAGAAACCGCTCAACACAGGATGTCGCTCGCCTCATGTTCGAGGCCGGTGGCTATTCAGCCATGCCCTATGACCCTTTGGCAATTCGTGGTGAAGGCCCTCTTCCGGAACCAAAATACTTGTTTCGCATGGCACCGGAATATTTTGATTCTCGGAAAAGTTCAATCGCAGGAGGATCCGAGGAAATACAAAAAGATTTGATCGCACGCAGAATCCTAGGGCTCTAATATCGCATGAGTTCGCCTAACGAAAATCGCACTCTTCAACGGCAATGCTAACTAACCCCCGAAATCACATTAGCTTCGCGTAAGTCATGGTGCTTGCTCCAGTGTTATGGAGGTATTCGCGTCGTTTCAATGGTGTGAATTAGAGGCCCTTGAAGTTTGGTGGGCGCTTCTCTGCAAACGCCAGCATCGCCTCTTTCGAATCTTCGTATTTACCAAGTTCCGCGGTCATATTTTGCTCGAACCGGTAGCCGTCACGTAGACTCATATCTTCAATCGTGTTGAGGGCATGTTTCGCTAAAACAGTCGCAATCGGGCTTTTCGAGGCGATCTCCCGCGCAAACCCCATCGCGGCGTCCATAAGTTCATCTAGCGGGACACAGACCTCCACGACGCCCAACCGGTAAAGTTCCGCCGCGGGAACACGATAGCCCGTCAGCATCATTCGCCGTGTGAGCGAGTGGCCAAACAAACGCATGGCGTGGCGACCACCACCAAGTAATCCGACATTGATTTCCGGCAAGCCAAGAGACGCACTTTCCGAAGCGACTAGTATGTCGCAAGACGCGGCGACGGCAAGTCCTGCCCCAAGTGCTGGTCCATTTAACGCACCGATCACAGGTTTTTTACATTCAACGATGGAGTGAAAGGTCTCTCTACCGCGACGGCTGTGCGCCCATTGTTCGCCGGGTTCACGTACGCGACCAGCGCGCGACTTGATATCGGCACCGGCGGAGAACACCTTCCCCTCCCCAGTCAGCACGGCGACCCGCACGTCCGGCAAGTCGCTGATTCGGTCGAAGACCTCTTTCATTCCATCGTGAAAAGCAGGGCTCTGCGCGTTGACCGGTGGGTTATTCATCGTAACGAGCGCGATGTGATCGTTGATATCGCAAGTGATTACCGGATCTGACATAAGGTGTCTCCAATGTTGCGGCGAGTTGCCTATAAAGGGTTTCGCTATCATTCCCATTATTAGAGTATGTTCAAAAATGAATATGTTCAACTTGCAAATCGCCCAAACTGTGGGTACCGTCGCTTTTGCTGACAATCAGATCCCGGAAATCAACTTCAGGCCATATAATTTATTGGGCGATTTAACGAAACCAGTACACCGGACCAGCGCCAGGGTATTACCTGGCAAGAAGCGAAAACGGGAAGCTCGCATACTTAAAGCGGCATCCCTGTTGTTTGCACGTCAGGGGTATAGCGAGACCTCCATCGAAGCCATCGCGCTCCGCGCGGATGTGGCGGTCGGCACCGTGTATAACTATTTCCAAAGCAAACCCGCCTTGCTTAAGCATGTTTTAGCGAGTGGAAGATCTGAATCTCTTCGCGTCAGCTCTGCATTGGCGAAAGACCCGCCCGGCGACCCGGTCGAGGCTATAAGCCAACTTCTCATTGCCCAAATGCGCGGCGCGAACCGCCACGACAAAGAGCTCTGGCGTGTTATCCATGCGACAGCAGCAATCGAGCCAGAGGAGTTTGGGCTCGATTACTTCTTGGTCAAAGAACAGTTTAAAGATCACATAACACTCTTGCTGAACACATTGCGCGATCGCGGCCAGTTGCAGCATGACATCAACATAGAAATTGCCGCAAAAACAATTAAGTACGTAGCCTCTGAAGTGTTCCGCCGTTACGTCATAGATGACCATCGCAACCTTGAAAGTGCAATCAGTGAACTTAAATTGATGATGAATTTCATCGTTGGTCTGGCGATCGTGGATTGAGTTTCCAACCACATCACCGGCAGGTACCATCGACAACATCAAACAGCTGATCGTTTGGGTTCAGCTAAAAAAATTTTGCAGACGTTTTGGAGATTTATCATGCCAGAGAGGCTCGCCAAGTAAATCTATGATTCAATGCCAGATGAGTCCGCTGGACGATGGTCAAATCAAGAGCCTCTATGTTTCGAAGACAGGCGATGGGTCATGGTAGAGGCGACCGTTTAGACGAGGTTTCGGGATTTATTTGCGCGGGCAGTGGCGCAACACTCCCGGAATTCGGTGCTGAACGGGTCAACGGAGCCGAAGCGATTCGCGCCAAAAGCGCTGATATCAACGCCAGGCGTTCGATGCAGCGCCAGATCAGCAATTGCGCTGCCAATGCCCGCTGACAGCGAAATACCGCTGCCGCAACACCCCGCCGCCGCCAGAAATCCAGACAGGCCCGGCACGGGACCCAGGATGATTTTGCCATCCGGTGTGTAGGCGGAAAGGCCAGCAATATAATTGGCAAATTGCGCGTCGGCAATTCCGGGAAAGAATTGCCCGACCCCTTCGGCAGCTTCTGCCAGACGATCCCAATGTTCCTCCCCCACAGTTGGCGAAAACGTCGCCAAATCGCCGGGCAATTCGCGGGCGTCGAAGGTTGCGGAGTGTCGTTCTTGAATGCCCAACAGCACCGCACCAACATCCGGACGCGCATAGGCGCCCGCATCCGGCATTATCGTGACCGGATGATCACCGCCATAGGCCGGATCGGATTTGGTGATCCAGTAATGGCTGCGCACTGGTGCCATTGGCAATAAATAACCCATTTGGGCAGAGAGAACCGCCGCCCAGGCCCCCGCCGCGTCGATCACGCTTTCACTGTCGATGGGTCCGTTGGCGGTGTCGACGCCAATCACGCGCCCGTTGGCGGCTCGTATGTCGGTAACGGCGGTTTGCTGCCGGATTTCAACGCCCCGCGCTGCGGCGGCACGGGCATAAGCCATGCTCAACAGATACGGATCGACATAGCCATCGGTCGGCAGAAACCCAACTTTGCGCAACGAGGATACATCCAACCAGGGAACTAGATCCCCGGCGTCGCGCGGGGTCATCCACTCAAACGGAATGTCATTATTTGCGGCGTCGGCAGCCATATCGTCCAGTTCCGATATGCGTTTGTCCGATGCCGCCAGACGCAGACTGCCGACCTTGTGGAAGCCCACATCTTCGCCCAATTCATCAGCCAGAATATCGACCATGTCCCGCGTCTGGCGGATCAGGGCTGTTTTTGTTGTATTGGTCGACACCTGCAACATGAGGCCCGCGGCCTTGCTCGATGCGGCGCTGGCCAGAGTGTTGCGTTCCAACAACAGGATGGATCCGGCGTTTTCCCGGACCAAGTGATAGGCGATTGAGGCACCAAGAACGCCGCCGCCAACAATTATATGATCGAATTGCGCCACGTTCACCTCACTGTTCGCCCGCTAAATCAACAAGGTAATGTAACATGTCGGTTCTGCAGGGACACGCCTTGTGAATTCAGACTCATTCGCCAAGAATGGCGGCGGCCGTCAACATGGCGGGAGGACCAATGACAGACGGTCTAGCGGCCGCGGCGCGGATATGCTGAAGCAATTGCCGCGTTTCCAGCAGATGGCAATGGAGGCAGGCCGTGACACAGACAGACTACCGGTCTCGATCTTCGGAGCGAAAATTGACGAGAATACCCCGAAGTAGTGCCGCGACACAGGTAACGAACAGGTGACATTCTCGTTAGAATTAAAATAAGTCGATCAAGTGCTGCCGATACTCGATAAGATAGCTAGTCTGATTCAGTCAGTTGGTTAAGGGGCTGCGACGGGAAACAGGCGTGTACCGTTGAGACGTCCGGCCGTCCATCAGAAAGATAGCAAGGGAGGGAAATATGCCGAGTCTCGAAGGAAAAGTCGCACTAATCACCGGTGCCGGCGGACGCAAAGGAATTGGACGCGCCACAGCGCTCAAGCTCGCCGCTCTCGGAGCGGACATAGCATTAACCGATGTCACCCGGCCACAATCCGATTTGCCACCGCAGGAACGCGGAGACAAATGGCAAGGGATTGAGAGCGTCGCCGAAGAAGTTCGCGCGCACGGGCGAAAATGTCAGACGGTTGCCTGCGACCTTTCTGTCAACGCAGAAGTCCGAGATCTTATCGATACGGTCATCGGTGAGTTTGGTAAGATAGATATCATGATCAACAATGCCCGCGCGATCATTGGCAAAGACCGTGTACCAGTTTGGGAGCTGGACGAAGCCGAGTGGCAACACTTTCTCGACATAAACCTTACCGCCGTCTACCTGACTATAAAATATACCGTCCCCCATATGATGGAACGCGGTCAGGGCGGACGCATTATAAATACCGCCTCGGATGCCTCGAAGCGCGGCAAGGCAACTAGCAGTGCATATTCCGCCACAAAATTTGGCCTACTCGGTTTGACTCAATGCGCCGCTCTTGACCTAGCGCCGCACCAAATCACGGTCAACTCAGTATGCCCTGGAAGCGTCAATACGGACCGAATGAGCTATCAGGAACAGATAGCCGCCGATAGGCAAGGGGTCCCGCTGGAGACCTACAGGGCGCAGCTCGTCGAGCAACTTGGTCAGGTGAATCCACTTGGTCGCATCGTAGAATCAGAAGACGTGGCAAACCTAATCGCCTTCTTATCCTCCGATGAGGCAGAAATGATTACTGGCCAAGCATATAACGTTAACGGCGGAACGCTGTTTCACTGAACCGTCAGATCAAAAGAGCCAGGGAAGAACCGCTATGGCGCTCACAGGCGCTTATGGCCGTTCGTCGATGTCTTATGGTCAGCTATTTACACCCAATATTGCAATATGGGTTTTCGTGCCACAAATTATAGTATTAATCTTAACATGCTCTGAGTACCCATGTGACTTACCCTTTACATTCTAAAGTACTCAAATAATAGGTCCAAAACCTAGGCTGGGCTTTTCTTATTTGAAGGTGATGCTTGGCAAAAATGGCCAGTAGACAGTACGCATCGAGCAAATCTAGCAACGCGGGTCGCCCCACTAAGCACGCCAAGGCGACAGTCATGAAGAAGGCGAAGAAGTGGGTATGACGACGACGCGATCGCCAAGGCGGCCCGACAAATACAAACCGACACAAAACGGCAGGGCATTTGATTTTGCGTTGACCGGTATGTCCGACGACGAGGAAGCCAGCACCTTGACCGGCCTACAAGCGCGAAACTTCATAAACCCATAAGGGCGTTAATTTTTTAACAATTCACTGATGAAATGATTAAAAGTCGCCATCTACGCTCTGATTTTGCGCCAACAAATGGCATACTTTCGATGTCGTCTTCTGGCTGGGAAGCAAAGTCGCGACGATCCAAATCGACTTCCAGTTCACCACCAATATCTGCCATCGTCCTGCCAACACTAGCTTTCAACGGGTAAAGCGTTCCGGAGAAGCGTCCCCACGATGATCATTTCGGCGCTGGTTTGCCTGTAAGATGCCACAGCGGCCTGTATTAAAGTCGCCTCCTGCGGCGACGGCGCTGGTATGTTTTCAGGTATCGGCGGCAAACTGGCGGCGACCTTTGGCACCGACGCGTCAATGGCATCAAACAGCACATCCCGCTCGCCCGCATAACCGGGGCCTGCCAAAACCGGCCCCAGCTCGGTCGCAACATGGGCCAGGTAGGCGGGCCATCGTGCAAACATCCGATACGGCCCCGGTATGAAAGATCCGTCGCCCAAACCTCGCCGAAACTCTGACAATACGGCAGCCTGTGACCCACTCACTGTCGACGGATCAACGAACGCCGGTAAATTCGCGGTAGATTTTGGCGGCGTCCAATCGCCACTTGAGCCAACCGCTCCATTTAAGTCGCCCTTTTCCAGAATATAACGCACACAACCGCCAAAGATCATGTTGATCGGGCTCACGCGAACGAAGGTGTCGCAAGCCGCCCGAATTGCAATTTCAGCCTCTGCGCCGACCCCAAACAATCTCAGCGCCGGGCGCGATACCGGTGCCAAGGGTGCCAGTGACAATGAATTCATGCACAACCACGCCGCCTCTTGTACAACGCCGTTGATCATTGCGGGACGAATCGCCGCCCAGACCCATTCCAAACACCCTGGCATCGTCGCTAAATATCGCTGCATCGATGACACATATGGGACGCCGCAATACCGTCGAACCTCTTCGTAAATCTCCGCAAGTTGACCCATAGCTTCCGATTCCGGCAATTCTTCCATCATGGTGACGCGCGCGGCATCATTCATTTCTGGCTCTCCCATCGCAAAAGTTTAGTCTTAAAGTCGATTTATGTTAGACGCTAAACACTCCTATATGTTCGGGAAGATCAATGTCCAATTCAAGTTCACAAAGTTTTGTTGTTATTGGGGCGGGACATGCAGGCGGTCGCGCTGTCGAGGCGATGCGTGCAAATGGTTTCGAAGGCGCCATTCATTTAATTGGCGCCGAACAGATGGTGCCCTACGAACGACCCCCTTTATCCAAGGAAATGTTGGTTGATTCCGGCGTAGATTGCCCGCCGATGCACCCAGCCGAATTTTATACCGACAAAGACATCACGTTGCACCTGGGCGTCACGGCCACCGATATCGATGGCGACATTCGAGTCGTTAAAAATAGTGACGGCACACAATTGTCCTATGACCAGCTGTTGTTATGTGGCGGCGGGCAAGTCCGGCACCTAGCCGTCCCCGGCGCGGAATTAGCGAACATCCACACATTACGTACTATTGGTGACAGCAACGCGATTGAAACGCTATTGGTGCCGGGCAATTCCATCGTCATCATCGGCGGCGGCTTTATTGGATTGGAAGTCGCCTCCGCCGCCAAATCACGCGGTTGCACCGTCACCGTCATCGAGGCCGCCGACCGGTTAATGGGCCGCGCATTGCCGCTCGAAATTGGCGAGACCTTCGCGGCGCTTCATCGCCATCACAACGTCGACATCCGCTTAAACACGGGCGTAGAGAGGTTCACCGGCGATACGGCGGTGCGTGAAGTCATCACCACATCTGGGGACAGCGTGCCTGCGGACGGCGTCATCGTCGGCATTGGCGTTGACCCTGGCGTCACCTTGGCTCAAACTGGTAATTTGGAAGTGAACAATGGCGTGGTGGTGGATGAATTCTGCCGCACAAGCGACCCCTACATTTATGCTGCGGGCGATGTGACCTTTCATTTCAATCCGCTTCTGGGGCGCCATGTTCGCCTTGAATCCTGGCAAAATGCCCAAAACCAAGCCATCGCAGCCGCCGCCAATATGTGTGGCGCCAACACAGTTTTCGCTGAAATTCCCTGGTTTTGGTCCGATCAATTCGGTGTCAACTTACAAATGTCTGGAGCGCCGGACGTCTGGGACGACATCGCCATTCGGGGTAATTTGTCTGGGCGGGACGGCATTCTATTTCAGCTCAATGAAGGTAAATTGGTTGGCGCTATTTCACTCAACCGGCCGCGCGACATGCGCTTCATCAAACGCCTAATGACGGCTGGAAAGTCACCTTCCCGTGACGCATTGATCGACGAGGCGATCACATTTCGCGAATTATTGAAATAATGAAGTCGGTTCGGGAACCTGATGATGCGCCAATACGCCTTCAACCATGATACGGGTGTTGTTGGCGATGGCGTAGGGATGATGATGCTGGTAGACAATCGTCACTAATTCTAGCGCTATGTAAATGTTGCTGCCAAATACAATTTGGCCATGATAGGCGTGTGCGACGGCTTCGAGGTCATCCTCGCTCAACAACATTAAGGGCTCCATTAGTGGATCAAAAATTACAATTTGTTTAGTCAGCTAAAGCCTTTATCACCGTCCCCGACACTAATTGTCTCGCAGCCTCCACGGCTTGCAAGCGATGGCATTGCAAATACACCGTCCTCGTGAGGTTCAATACCGTGTCCCACGTATGTCTTGCCGAAATTTAATTGCCATAGGCACCCTTCACGACTTCCGCGTCTTTATAAGCGACATTTCTTCACGAGCGCCGTCATGCTCCGACATGGGAGAAACCCTTTTAACGCGACTGCCAGTGTTTAAAGGCCTGTATCCAAAGAATAGGCCCAGCGGGATTCCCTGAATCACCCATTCGAATGAGAATCCGAGTTATCAATACTCGACGGACCAGAACTCGAGGATGACCAGCCCGTTGTACCACTAGATCAATAGGTTGGTGGCCTGATTAACGAAATTTCCGGGATTCAAGCGTTTCGATCAGGCCCTTAAGGCTGGTCAAATACCGGTCGGATGACTAGCGTTACACTTCTTCAATTCACGGGGATCGGGCGAGCCATGAAAATCAATCACAGTTCCCATTGGGGCGCATTTAGCGGCTCGGTTGAAGATGGTCGGCTCGTCGCTGTCGAACCCTTCGACAAGGACGACCACCCCTCGGAAATCCTGCAATCCATCCCCAGCGCCTTGTACGATGGCAGCCGGGTCGCGGAACCGATGATCCGTGCCGGGTGGCTGGAAGAGGGCCCGGGTGGCAAACGGGAAAAACGCGGCGGCGAACCGTTTGTCCCCGTCACCTGGGACAAGGCCCTCGACCTCATCGCAAACGAACTGACCCGCGTCAAAACCGACCACGGTAACGCGGCGATTTTTGGCGGCTCCTATGGCTGGTCCAGCGCCGGACGATTCCACCACGCCAAGACACAATTGCAGCGTTTCCTAAACCGCTATGGCGGCTTCACGGCGCAAGTTGGGAGCTACTCCATCGCCGCGGGCTTGACTATCCTGCCACATATTCTGGGGGATATCCGAGCGATCCGGAAGGTGACGTCCTGGCGCGACATCGCCAAACACACCAACCTGTTCGTGTCTTTCGGCGGCATCGGTCATAAGAACACCCAAATTGAACCGGGCGGCGGCGGCGAACATTCGTCGGGTCAATGGCTGCCTAAATTAGCGGAAGCCGGAGTCGAAGTCGTCTCCATCACCCCATTGCGCGACGACACCGCCAAAGTACTGAATGCCACCTGGTTGGCGCCGCGACCCAACACCGACACCGCGCTCATGTTGGGACTGGCGCATACGCTTGTCGCAGAAGACTTGCACGACACGGCGTTTCTGGCGCGTTATTGCACCGGGTTTGACCGCTTCCTGCCCTATTTAATGGGCGACAGCGACGGCCAGCCAAAAGACGCCGCGTGGGCCGCTGAAATTTGCGAGATCGACGCCGAGACCATTCTCGCCCTGGCCCGAAAAATGGCGGGCGGACGCACCATGATAGGCACGGCCTATTCCCTACAACGCGGCGATCATGGCGAACAGCCGTTCTGGATGACCGCCGTGCTGGGCGCCATGCTCGGGCAAATCGGCCTGCCGGGTGGCGGCATCGGCTTCGGCTATGGCAGCATGAACGTCCAGGGCAAGGCGCTTGATCCCATCGCCGCGCCCAATTTGTCCGCGGGTGGCAACCATGCAGGTAGTTTCATCCCCGTTGCGCGGATCGCCGACATGTTATTGAACCCCGGCGGTGCCTATGACTTTAACGGCGAAGCCCGCACCTATCCTGACATCCGACTGGTCTATTGGTGCGGTGGCAACCCGTTCCATCATCATCAGGACATCAACCGCCTGATCGACGCCTGGCGGCGCCCGGAAACCGTCATTGTGCATGAACCCTGGTGGACCGCCACCGCCCGTCACGCGGACATCGTGCTGCCCGCGACCACGACATTGGAACGCAACGATATCGGTGCCAGTTCTGGCGATAGATTCATCATCGCCATGGAAAAAGCGGTCGAACCTATCGGTCAGGCCCGCAACGATTACGACATATTTAGTGGATTGGCGGATCGAATTGGCGTGACTGAAGCCTTTACGGAAGGCCGCAACGAAGATGAATGGCTGCGTCACTTGTACGATGTCGCCCGACAACAATGCGCCCAACAAAAAATCACTCTGCCAAGCTTCGACGAGTTCTGGAAAAACGGCTACGTGGAAACGCCGGAACCGGACGCCCCGTATGTCTTGTATTCCGAATTCCGAGATGACCCCGACGCCGAGCCCTTGCGGACTCCGTCAGGCAAAATTGAAATTTTCTCAGAAAAAATCGACAGCTTCGGTTATGATGACTGCCCCGGACACCCGACCTGGATGGAACCTTCGGAATGGCTGGGCGGCACCAAAGCGGAAACCTATCCCCTCCACCTCATTTCCAATCAACCTCAAACACGATTACATGCCCAAATGGACCAGGGCAAAGTCAGCCTCCGGTCAAAAATTCACGGTCGCGAACCGGCTTCACTTAATCCCGAAGACGCCGCGGCACGCGGCATTTCCGACGGTGATGTAGTGCGGGTGTTCAATGATCGCGGTGCCACACTGGCAGGTGCAGTCGTCACCGACAACGTCCGCCCCGGCGTCATCTTGATTGCCACTGGTGCCTGGTATGATCCCGACGAACCGGGCCGCATCGGCGCACTCGACAAACACGGCAACCCCAACATGCTGACCCCCGACCACGGGACGTCAAAATTGGCCCAAGGGCCCGTATCTCACACAGCCCTCGTAAACGTAGAACACTTCAAGGGCGAACTTCCAGACATCACCGCCTTCACGCCGCCACCTACAAAAGGAGACGCCGCATGAGCGACGCAAAAAGAGTCGATACCGTCCGCCTTCAGAACATCGCCATGGGGTTTTGGGAATCCTCGGCGCTGATGTCCGGGATCGAACTCGGCCTGTTTACCGCAATTTCCAACGGCGCCGGGACGGATATCGAATTGGCCAGTGCGCTGAACATCACACCGCTGAACGCGGAACGTCTCGTCACCGTTTGTATGGCGATGAATTTAGTGACCAAACCCCAAGGCCGTTTCGAAAACGCCGCCGATGTGGAACGGTTCCTGGTGGAAGGTAAACCGGGATACGCCGGACCCTGGATGTTATTCACCAAACCACGCTGGGATAAATTCGGAAAGTTAAGCGATTATCTTCGCAACAAAGACGAGGCGGTGTTGGGACAATATGACGGTCTGACCGTCGAGGCAGCTCGACGGATGCATCAGGCAACCAGCAGCATTGGCATGGGTGCCGGACGGCGTTTCGTCCGACAGGTCGATCTCTCAAACCGCACCAAGATACTTGATCTCGGCGGTGGCTCCGGCGCGTATTCCATCAACGCCGCAAAGGAACATGAGCACATCAACGCCGTGGTGTTCGATTTACCGCCCGTGGCCGTCGTCGCGCGCGAATATATCGTCGAACATGACGTTGGGGACCAGGTAGAAGCCATCGGCGGCGATTTCACCAAAGACGACCTACCAACCGATTGCGACGTCGCCATCATGGCCAGCAATCTTCCGTTATACAGCCGCCCCATCATCGCCAAGGTCATCCAGCGCGCGTTCGACGCCTTGTTGCCCGGCGGCGAAATGCATCTGATCGGCGAGACATTGGACAATGATCTCAGTGGCCCCATCGGCCCAGCCCTTTGGGGGATGGCGGAAGCGATCAATGGCAGCACCGGGCTCGCCCACACCGAAGCGGATTGTCTCAGCTATTTCGAAAAAGCGGGCTTCACTAATATCGACGTACATGAATTTGTCGCCGGGACCCTCAGTCGGATCACGGGAACCAAGCCTGCATGACCAAGGCTGCGACTCTAGACGCAGATAAGGACCTGCCCATTACCGACGCCCACCGCCATTTGTGGAATTTGAACGCGATCCGCTATCCCTGGCTGGACGCTGCGAACACAAAAAAATTCCTGGGCGACTACGCATCGATCATGCGCAACTATATGCCCGACGATTGCCGGCACGATTTCGCCGCTCCCAATGCCATCAAATCAGTGCATGTGGAAGCCGAATGCGACCACGACACCCAAGTCGCAGAAACCGCCTGAACCACGAGAATGAACGCGCAGCACGGGTTTTCCAACCCCATCGTTAGCCACGCCTGGTTCAACCGGGAGAACGCGAAAGAAGATCTGACCGGGCATTGTGCTCATCCCTTGATGCGGGCAATCCAGTCCAACCCCGTCACGGCAGATTATCCCGAAAACATGCCCCCGGCGGGGTTTGGGATGTGGCCGCGTCGGCGGATTGCGCGAACCTTCACGTCAAAATTTCCTTCCTGTATTTACCCGACGGTCCCTGGACGATAGAGTTGAACCTGCCCATCGCGCTGGACAACATCGAGACCTTCGGCGTCGAGCGCCACATGTGCGCCAGTAAGTTTCCCGTCGATGAGCTGCGCGCATCCTTTGACATGATATACTGCGCGGTTAAAACGATTACCGCTGATATGCTTACGAGGACTGCAAAAAACTGTTCGCAGGCAACGCCCTGAAATTCTATCGGACCGAGGATACGCCATGACCACTCATCACGAAGCTTTCCCTTCTCCCGAAACCGTTCATTGGGGCGTGTTCAACGCCAACTTCCCCCCCATCGTCGAGATTGAGTCCGGCGACATAGTGACCTTGCACACAGTGTCCGGCGGCGCGGACATCATGCCAAACGGAGACCAATTCGAAATCCTACCGGACCATCTCCTCATCCATGAAAAGGTTCCGCGCGGTCCGTCCGGACACATCATGACCGGCCCCGTCGCGGTCAAAGGCGCCCGCGCAGGCGATATGCTGGAAATTCGCATTCAGGATGTCCAATTGCGGCAGAACTGGGGCTGGAACCGTATCCGTGCGCTAGCGGGCACGTTGCCAGAAGATTTTCCCGAAACCCGTCTGACCCACATTCTTCTCGACAAGAACGCCATGGTAGCCAAGCTGCCCTGGGGCGTGGACTTACCCTTGGCACCGTTCTTCGGCGTTATGGGCGTGGCCCCCCCACCGGAATGGGGGGAAATTCCGTCCGTCATCCCGCGCGCCCATGGCGGCAATCTGGACAATAAAGAATTAGGCGTAGGCACGACGCTGTTCCTGCCGGTCTTCGTGGATGGCGGCATGTTTTCCGCCGGAGACGGCCATGCGGTCCAAGGTGATGGCGAGGTGAATGGGACCGCCATTGAAACCAGCCTCAGCGGAACCTTCGAAATTATCCTGCACCACAACGCCGCACCCTCCATGCCGCGCGCGGAAACAGACGAACATTACATCACCAGCGGTATCGACCCAGTGTTGGATAATGCCGCCAAAGAGGCATTGCGGGAAATGATTGGGTTGATCCAGGAAAAAGCGAATTTATCCAAGGAGGACGCCTATATGCTCTGCAGCCTCGCCGCTGATTTACGCATCAGCCAGACGGTGAATGTGCACAAGGGTGTCCACGTCATGCTGAAAAAATCGGCCTTACACGGATAACCCATTTGTCGAAGACCCACGTCGAAAACCTCGTCGGATAGAAGGCATTACTGACATGACTATAGACAAAACACTGTTTCATCCCGACTACAAACCTGAACCGTTTTGGTGGGAGGCTGCGCGGCCCGGCACGACTTATTCAACTAATTTACCGACGCAGACAGAGATTTTCATTGTCGGCAGCGGCTACGCCGGCTTGTCAGCTGCCTTGGAATTGGCGCGCGAAGGCCGATCTGTCACCGTCGTCGACGCCTTGGCATTTGGCGAAGGCGCGAGCACCCGAAACGGCGGTGGCGTCAGTGCGGGCATTAATTTAGGTAAGGGCATCTCCGGGTCGCCAGGGCAAAATGCGCGCGACGGCGACCACAAATCATTGGTGCGCTCTCTCTTGCGCGAAAGCCTTGCCGCCTTCGAATTGGTCGGCGAATTGGTGGCGCGCGAAAACATAGACTGTCATTTTGAACGGCGCGGGCGTTTTGTAGGTGCCTATTCAAAGGCGCATTATCCGAATTTGGTCGAGAAAGCGGAGTTTCTGAATCGCGAAATGCAGTTGGATGCGGTGGCGGTTCCGGTCGAAGAACAACGTTCGGAAATAGGCAGCGACTTTTACCACGGCGGGCTGGCCATCAATCGCGCTGGCAAGATACACCCGTCCTTATATCACAAGGGATTGCTGGACGCCTGCAATCGTGTCGGCGTCACCCTTTGCGCGCATACGAAAGTAACTTCGATAGATGGATCGGTTGGCCAATTCACCGTAAAAACCGAAAAGGGAAATTGCCGCGCCGAACAAATAATCATCGCGACCAACGGGTATACCGGAGACTTGACGCCGAAATTGCGCAATCGGCTGGTGCCTATATCCAGCCAGATTATTGTGACGGAAGAACTGCCGAAAGATTTGGCACATGAGCTTATTCCCAAAGGCCGGACCATTTCCGAAACGCCGCGCGTGACCAGCTACTATCGGCTGCTGCCAGGCGATCGACGGGTTATGTATGGCGGGCGTGCACGCTTTCAGGATGTGCCGCCCGATGTCAGCGCGGGCCTGTTGCATCGCATGATGACAGACCGCTGGCCACAATTAAAAGGAACCCGAATCACCCATTCCTGGTCCGGATTTGTCGCCATGACCACCGATGCGCTGCCGCATATGGGGCAGGAAGACGGGCTGCATTTCTGCACCGGCTGTAATGGCAGCGGCGTCGCGGTAATGACGTATTTGGGCACGCAGGTGGCGCGACGGATTCTGCAAGACGGTCAATCCGACAGCGCCTATTTTGGCCTCGACTTTCCTGGTGTCCCCGTGCCGCTCTATCGCGGCAAGCCGTGGTTTTTGCCCATCGTCGGCGAATACTACCGTTACATGGACCGGAAGGAACGGCGGACAGGAACGTAAGTCACGCCGCCAAGAACACCGCAGCGAAAAAAATTAAAATGTGGTATTTCTCACATATGCATCCGTCGTGACATGCCACCATTGCCACTAGATTTGTTAAGCTGTTCTATTCCTTGTTTTACTTAGTATTTAAAAGGAACCCGCAGAAATTATCGGGTTATTCGTGCCACGGCATGTGGCACAGGCGACACCCTTAATTCACCAGGCCCCGCACCTCGCCGTCGCGGGGGTAGCGGCCTTCGCGTTTCTTGGAAAAGACGAGGTCACCGTCGATGCGGATCTCGTAAATTCCCCCGCCACCCTTGATCAACTCGACGTCGGTTGCGGTCTTTTCTACTATCAGGTCCCTCGTACGGAGGGCGCGTGGTAGATAGTTTCAAACCGCGCAGTATTCAATACTTATGCTCTCTGGTTCGGCACCCATGTTTAAGCCTCCTCAGAATTTACACCACTTCGTCTTCACGGTTGGTGGTTTCCCCATAACGGGCGAGCGCCGGTGGTTTCAGGCCCGCGTACATTTTTTCCACATTCTTGTTGACCAGGGCGTTTTGCTGTTCAAATAAGCTGTTGCCTTCCAGGTCGCTTTCAACGATCAGGGGACCGAAGCTTTCCACCTCCAACACCCAGATCGCCTGGGCGATCCCCAATTCATCCAGCCAATGCACGACGGGCACGTTCTTGACGGCGCGCCCCAGCAAGGCGCCGGTGCCATACCCCACCGTGGTCAAATACACTGCGCCATTGGGGACCAGGTGGTCCCGGTAATCCTCCGGCGACATGCCGCCCTTGCCAATCAGCATCTTACAGCCAGATTTCTTAAACCATTCGCTCAGCCATTTGGAAAACCGAAAGCTGGCTGTCGCGGTCACTGCGCCCAGCGTGTAGCCGCCATCGGCGTTGACCGACGCTGCGGGCGAACAATGAAAATTCACGTTCGAAATCGAGGCCAGGGGTACGGGCGGGTCAATCTTGTCGCCGAGAAACCGTTGATACATGCCTTCGCGCCCCGTGTAAATCGGACCGTCCAGATACACGATGTCGCCAATGCGAAGTGTCGCCAATGCTTCCGGCGTGACGGGAAGTTGAAGGCGAACCTTCCTCAGCCCACCGCTAACGCCGCTTCCGTCGTCGACCATTCAACGCTCTCCCGTCGCATATAAGGTGTGAACCATTTCGGGTCCGTGCGATATTCCACCGACCCATCCTTGTGCAGCCGCGCCACCGCCCGGCGAGACGACAAACAAAACGTATGCACGCTCATCGGCATGCCGCCCGTGTGGGTGTATCCCACCTCGATATGGCAATCGACGACCATAGAATTGCCCACATACCCCATCGGGCCCATACCGATTTGGTTGCCCATTTCCATCAATTCGCGTTCCAGTTTCGCGACCTGTGGGTCAGGGTTGGCGTCGCCGACTACGCGCAGACACGCCGCCTGCTTGCCCAGCGTCATGGTCACGTCCTTGCTGCCACCCAGACCAATCCCGACGATAGCCGGTTGGCACGCCAGGCCGCGCCTACCGAATTCATACATGACGTCGAGAAAGAACCGCTTGATGCCATCGATCCCGTCACCGGGAAACAACATCCGGTAATCGCTGCCAAACAACCCGCCTTTATGCACGGTCGTGATGTCCAGCCAGTCCGCGTCCGGTTCAAAAGCGTATTCGATTTCGGGCGCGTTGATCCCGACATTGTTGTTGTTGTCCTGGCGGCTTAATGGGTGCACCCGGTTGGGGCGCAACGGCACATCCTGGGTTGCGCGCGCAGTCGCCCGGCGCAAGGCTGATTCCAACCCAACAAACCCGCCTTCGATCCGCGCGTCATTGCCCGCCTTGACGTAGTAGCGCGGCACGCCGGTGTCGGCGCACATGGGGCGCCGGTCTTCTTCCGCCGCATCGTAATTATCGAGCATCGCTTCCAGCACGAAATGGCTCAACTCACCCTTTTCGCCGTCGAGCATGCCGCGCAGTCCGGTCTTGTAATCCTCGGGAATATCAATCGCCGCACGCGCCATGATTTCATACGCCGCCGCTTCAATTGCGCTGTTCTTGATCATCGACGCTTCCTTTGTCGTTCAACAACTAAAATGGGGTTGGCCCACCCCCAATCAAGTGACCCAATCAAGCGGCGTCATCGATCAGGCTTTCGCCCGGCCGCACGCGAACGAAGTCGACCGGCCGGGTTTTAACTTCCATCTTACCATCCTTCAAATTCATGACTGTATAGGCCGACGTCGCCAAATCGCCCGGTTCAGGAAAGTCGTCCCGGAAATGGGCACCACGCGAATTTTCACGCGCAATGGCCGACAGGGTGATAGCGCGGCTGACCAGCATCAAACTGTCCAGATTCAGCCAATCATGCCAGCTAAGATTGAACACCCGCTCCTGCCCTGAAAGACCCGA
>JAPKDL010000182.1 GCA_028822585.1 Alphaproteobacteria bacterium
CCACCGTGTTTGAACGCTGGTTGGACGGCAAGGTCCTGGACTTTGGCACCACCGGAAAACTGCGAAAATCCGATCTGCTGATGTGGAATCGGCAAACGGAAAGCTGGCGGTAACAATTTCTGAGCGAAGGTATTGTGGGAGAAATGACGGGGAAAACATTGACAGCCCGGCTTGAGTCAAAGGCTAATTTCAAAGCTCGTGCGCCTCAGGCAAAAGTTCTAATCCCAACAAATGACGGCATGCAGGATTATGGCTCCAACCCCTATATGCCTTTCGATTGGTTGCGACGGCCCTTTTATATAACAGGGAAATGCCAAAGGGCGGGGCTCCGTTGGGCTGTGTGCTTTCACTTCTCTATAAATCGTAGGCCTGGAGCCACGAATTATTACGTAAAAGGGTGAAATTAAGACGCCCGACGGCACGGTTTTAAAATAAGAGCCAGGTCAAAATTCAACATTAGAAACCGAATTCATCCATCATGGCAAAGAGGTTGGAAATATAATTGCCCAGAAAAACGGCGTAGATGTTCCTTATTTCGTGGGTTTCGCCGTCCCATTTCACACCTTTTATCCAAAGCCTAAGCTACATACGGGCGGTAAGTAGCGTTATCTGGCTTACATATCGTTCATGGCCTTAACAATATTTTCACACATGGCCTTGGCGTCAGCGAACAGCATCATCGTGTTGTCTCGATAGAACAATTCATTGTCGACGCCGGCATACCCCGAACTCAACGACCTTTTGATAAACAACACGGTTCCGGATTCTTCAACATCCAGTATCGGCATGCCATAGATCGGGCTGCTGGGGTCTGTTTTGGCCGCAGGGTTTGTCACGTCATTGGCGCCAATCACAAAAGCCACATCGGTTGAGGCAAAATCTCGGTTGATCTCGTCCAGCTCAAACACTTCGTCATAGGGCACGTTGGCTTCCGCCAGCAGTACATTCATATGGCCCGGCATGCGACCCGCAACCGGGTGAATGGCGTACCTGACCTTGATACCTTCCGCTTTCAACACATCCGCCATTTCCCGCAACGCATGTTGGGCTTGCGCCACGGCCATGCCATACCCCGGCACGATAATGACGCTACCGGCGTTTTTCATGATAAATGCGGCGTCTTCCGCGCTGCCCGGACGCACTGTTTTATCACCGTGGGCCGCGGTTCCTGCAGGCGCGGCGGATTCACCGCCAAAGCCGCCGAGAATGACACTGATGAACGACCGATTCATGCCTTTACACATGACATAGCTTAGAATGGCCCCTGAAGACCCCACCAACGCGCCTGTGACGATCAAGGCGGGATTGGACAGCGTGAAACCAATCCCGCACGCCGCCCAGCCTGAATAACTGTTCAGCATTGAAATGACGACGGGCATATCCGCGCCGCCGATGGGCAGGATGATCATAAACCCAAACAGAAACGAAAGAATGATAATCATCCAGAACGGAAACGCGGATTGCGAGGTGCAGAGCAGAACAATAACGCCGATAATCACCAAACCGACAAAACCATTGACCGCGTGTTGTCCGGTAAAGGTGACCGGCGCACCACTCATCAAGCCCTGCAATTTTGCAAACGCAATAATTGATCCGGTAAACGTTATGGCACCAATGGTCGCGCCAATGCTCATTTCCACCAAACTCGCGATCGCTATATCGCCATAGACTCCAATATTATAGGCTTCAGGCTGATAGAATGCCGCCGCAGCAACAAATACCGCTGCTAGCCCCACCAGACTGTGGAACGCCGCTACCAATTGCGGCAACGCAGTCATCTGAATACGTAGCGCGACGACCGTGCCGATTGCCCCACCAATCAACATGCCAACTAAGATCGTCGAGAAACTCAACACTTGTGGCGCCGACAATGTCGTTCCAATGGCGATCAACATGCCAATGACTGCGTATATGTTGCCAATTCGCGCAGTCACGGGTGACGACAGCCCGCGCAACGCCATGATGAAACATACGCTGGAGACCAAATACGCGAATGCTGAATAGTTTTCCTGCATATCCCGCGCCTACTTCTTTTTCTTGAACATTTGCAACATACGTTGCGTGACAATAAACCCGCCGAAAATATTGATCGACGCCAACACCACGGCGATGAATCCGAAAGCCTTGGATAGACTAATACTTTCGGGACCTGCAGCTATCAACGCGCCAACAATGATAACGGATGAAATGGCGTTGGTAACGCCCATTAAAGGCGAGTGCAGCGCAGGCGTTACGTTCCACACGACGTAATAGCCAACAAAACACGCCAACACAAAAACCATCAGAAAATAGACGAAAAGATCGCCGTCACTCGACACGACCTGTATGGCGACCTGATTCGCTTGCGCCAAGACCGCATCCGCTTGTTCGGCGAGCGCCTTGGCGTTGCGAGAAAGTGACGCTGCGTTTTCAACGAGTCTTTCAGACTTTTCCATCCTTAGTCCCCCACCTGCTCCGTTTCCGGCGCGTCAGCTTCTTCCTCTTCCGCGTTGCGAAGCGCGGGATGGACGATCTCGCCGTCTCGCGTCACCATCGTCCCCTTAATAATTTCGTCTTCCTCGTCAATTTGCAGCACTGCCCCCTCACCGTTCATCATCGGAGTGAGGAAATTCAGTAAGTTCTTAGCGAACAGTTTGCTCGCGTCATCCGCAAGCCGTCCGGGCACATTGGCGTGTCCAACAATCTTAACGTCGTGCTTCACCACGACCTTGCCCATTTGTGACAACGGACAATTGCCACCCGCTTCCACGGCCAAGTCGATAATCACTGAGCCCGGCTTCATCGACTTCACCATATCCTCATCAACCAGCACCGGCGCCGGACGACCTGGAATCAACGCCGTGCAAATGACGATGTCCTGTTTCTTGATTGTTTCCGCAACAAATGCCTTTTGCTTGACTTGATATTCTTCGCTCATTTCCTTGGCGTATCCACCAATTGTCTGGGCATTCAAGAACTCTTCATCCTCGAAGGCGACGAATGTGGCGCCTAATGATTCCACTTGTTCTTTCGTGGCGGGACGCACATCGGTCGCCGACACAATAGCGCCCAGGCGCCGGGCGGTGGCGATGGCCTGCAACCCGGCAACGCCAACCCCCATAATGAAGACTCGCGCCGGCGGGATTGTGCCCGCCGCCGTCATCATCATTGGAAACGCACGCCCGAATTCCGACGCTGCGTCAAGCACAGATTTATACCCAGCCAAATTGGATTGCGACGACAAAATATCCATCGACTGCGCCCGTGTGATGCGCGGCATCAATTCCATGGCGAACCCTGTAACGCCGGATTTCGCCATCGCCTCAACATAGTTCGGGTCTCCCATCGCGGACATTTGGCACACAAGCACCTGCCCCGCCGAAAATTCAGATAATTCGTCAACCGATTCACCTGCAATCATGGGACGTTGTATTTTCAAGACGATATCGGCGTCTTTTAGCGCACTTTGGGCGTCCTTGGCGATTGTGGCTCCAGCGCCGGTGAAGACGCTGTCTGGCATAGACGATCCCGCACCAGCGGCTTTTTCAACGACGACCGTGGCACCTAAGCCTACAAGTTTCTTAACAACTTCAGGAGAACCTGCGACCCGCGTCTCATTGGGTCGCCTTTCGTTTAAGATGGCGATCTTCATATATTTCACACTCGCGCGCATCACCGGATGAATTAGGCGGCAATCTTAGAAGTCATCTGCCATCAAACCAAGAGAAGATTTCATTTTGGTAATACAAATATAATAATGGGAAACTCAAGCGTCCGCGACAATCTGTCCGTTTTCATCGATAACGAACCGCGTTTCCTTGGCGCGATGGCGAAACGTCAAGCGCATACGGCCTTCATCATCGTCGATCCCTTTTTCCGCGACCTGATATACCCGTCCCGCCTCCATCTCCTCCATGAATTCTTCAGGCGTCAAGCCTAAGTCCGGGGCAACGAATTCAACGTCCACAATGATTTCACCATCATCGTTGATGGATACCGGTTCAAAATCAATTTCATCCACTCTGCTGTCCATCATGGTCTCCTTACTGTGAGGCAACCCGGCAGGCAAACAGAGTTGACGTAAATTTTAAAGCGAGCCTTTATGTTGGAAAGCGACCCTGAAAATCAAGACCTAAAGACACATAACGCGGCGCCGTCTCCGCGGGAATAGCCGCGCCCGCTCGACCGACGATCACTTCATTGCCGCGAGGCGGGTTGTGCGGCACATTCAGCGCCATGCCCGCCGTTGCGGTGCTGGCGAAAAATACGGCGGCAGGTGATGTCAGCCACAACACGCCAAAGGCGGCGGGAATGACGACAGCAGTTATATGGTTAATTGTGAAACTGACTCCGGTAGTGGATGCAATGTCAGCAGGATCTACTATCTTTTGGAAATACGTTTTCATGATGATCGCCAATGTAAAGAACATGAGGTCTAAAATATGAAAACCGGCGGCGACCGTTGTATTTTAACCAATCCATACGCGATAAAAACGCCTATCAATCCGATATATTCAAAGATTAGCGCGCGTCTTTCGCCCCATCGACCAATCAATCGGCCAATACGCGGCGCCAGCCATACGTTGATCGTTGCGTTGAGCAAATATAGCGTGGCGATAGCACTAACACTGTAGCCGAATTTCTCCACTATCAGAAACCCGGCAAAAACGATAAATATCTAACATTGGGTACCTAACATGAAGGTCAACGCGGAATACAGCCGATAGCGCTATAGCAATGCCCATCTCCACGTCGGTAAACGCCCCGCGTTCGATGGAAAAATTGTTCAGC
>JAPKDL010000183.1 GCA_028822585.1 Alphaproteobacteria bacterium
CGGTAATTCCTGAATTATTTCCAATAATCTTCCAAACGTAGTCTCGTACAGTAGTTGCCGCACCCATACCCTCGTGTCTATAACTGCGGTTCTAGAATTTTAATAGAACATCATTCCCATGCCGTCCTTAACAGACCTAACCCAACATAGCGACGCCATGGCGGCATTTTCCAAGGACCGTCTTTGGGAATTATTTGACGGCGACAGGAATCATTTAAATATCGCCCATGAATGCGTAGACCGTCACCCTACAGACCGGATCGCGGTACGCATCGCCCATGCGGACGGACGCGATGAAACGCTGACGTTCGGCGATTTAAAGATGTGGTCGAACCGTTTCGCCAATTACCTACGCGCCACCAGAATTGCGCCCGGTCAAACGATTGGCATTATGCTGGAACCCTCGACGCTTTTCTACGCGGTGCTATTTGGCGCCATGAAAGCTGGCTGTACCGCGGTGCCTTTATTCACGCTATTTGGGCCCGACGGATTGAAACTTCGTCTGGACGATTGCGACCCTGCACTGTTCCTTGCCGGCCCAGAACACGCCCACCTGGCGGAACCGAAACCGGGACGAAAAATTGTCACCACGAACGACGAATTTCACGCTGCATTGGAACGGGAATCGGACACCTTTACACCTTTAACACGTGCGTCGGACATGGCGATGTATCAGTACACCTCAGGTACGACACGTTTGTTGCCTGAAGCCATCAAACACCGTCATCGTGCCGTTGTAACCGTTATGATCGCCGCCCTCTATGGCACCGGCATTCGGCCTGGCGATCGGTTCATGTGTCCGTCGTCGCCCGCCTGGGGGCATGGATTGTGGCATGGCACACTGGCTCCGCTAGCATTGGGCGTAACCACTGCGACCTACGCTGGAAAATTTGACGCAGGTCGCTTGACCCAGGCGCTAAGCGATTACCGTATCACAAATTTATCCGCCGCCGCCACACATTACCGTATGATGCGCATGGACACACACGCGGCGGTGCCAATTAAAATATCCATTCCGAAATTGACATTCACGGGCGAACCGATTGATTCCGACACCGCGTCCTGGGCCGCCACCACCTTTGGCGCACCAGTTTGCAGCATGTATGGCACCACGGAGGTCGGCGTTATCCTCGTCAATTATCCGGGTGCATCGGACTTTAAAGCCAGACCCGGATCCCTGGGCAAGCCCGTACCGGATCAACGCGTAGAAATTCATGATCCAACAGGCCTTATCTGCCCACCCGGCCAACGGGGCGAAATTATGCTGTGGCGCAAGAATGAATGGTTTCCGACGAAGGATTTGGGCTATACCGACGAAGACGGTTACTTTTATCACGCGGGGCGCGCCGACGACGTCATAATTTCCGCCGGTTGGACCATGAGCGCAGTCGAGATTGAGGATATATTGCTCAAGCATCCCGACGTCCGCGAGGCCGCTGTCATCGGCGAACCAGACGAAGACCGCGGCAAAGTGCCAAAGGCCTTCATCGTCTCCGACCGCTTGGGCGACAACGACTTCACAACCGAATTACAAAAGATTGCGCAAACGAGGTTGAGCCGCCACGAATACCCACGTTTGATCGAATATATAAATGAAATGCCAAAATTACCTGCGGGTAAAATTAATCGTAAAGCCCTGCGTGAACGAAGCCGTACAAACATAGACCTAGGAGAGTCCGCGTGAGCGACACAACCAACGAACATTTCGCCACCATTACCGAGCCTGGATTAGACGCATTACGACGCCGGATTGGCGCGCCCATCACCAACACGCTGGAACCATGGTGTCATGAAGCGACGCGAGACAACATTCGCCACTATGCGCACGGAATTGGCGACGACAACCCGTTGTGGTGTGATCCGGACTACGCCGCCACAACCCGCCACGGCGGGATCATCGCACCACCGTCATTTCTGTATGCCTGTGACCGCATCGTGTCCGGGTATTGCGGGGGTTTGCCCGGAGTACACGCCATGTGGGCGGGCGCCGACTGGACCTGGCATAAACCCGCGCGGCGCAACGATGAAATCAAGACCGAAGCCAGCCTGAAAGATTTGATCCTGCACGACACCCAATTCGCCGGGCGCGCGGTACAACAGATTTATCAAGTGAAATTTTATAATGACGACGGCGACTTTCTGGCCGAAGCTGACAGTTGGGTCTTTCGCACCGAACGCGCGACCGCTGCGGAAAAAGGCGTGAAGTATGATGACCTGAAAGCGCGCCCGGAAAAACGCTACACCGAAGATGAAATAGCCGACATTTATCGTCAATACGGGACGGAAACCCTGCGCGGCGCTACGCCGAGATTTATCGAAGACGTAAATGTTGGCGATACATTGCCAACCATGGTCAAAGGCCCCATGACCGTCACCGGCTTTATTGCCTACGCGCAGGGCTGGGGTGGACTATACATTCGCGCCAACCGCTTGGCGTACAAGCAAATTCAAAAACATCGCGGGCTTGGGATTCCCAACCGGTTCAACGTGCCGGATTGCCCCGAACGCGTCCATTGGGAAGAAGAGTTCGCCCACAAGGTCGGGGCCCCCGGTGCATATGACTATGGCCCGGAACGCGCCTCCTGGATGACCCACCACCTGACCGACTGGTGTGGCGACGACGGGTTCGTCCAAAAATCTTCCTGTAAAATTCGCCGCCACAATCCGGTCGGCGACGTGCTGTTCATCAACGGTAAAGTGACCGAAACCTTCAGCGAAGGCGATCGACAATGCGTCCGCATTGAACAGGAAGCCCGCAATCAGGACGACGAACTCTCCATCCTGGCCAGTGGCGTTGTGGAGCTACCCAGCAAGGCGACGTAACGAGCGGCGTGTTCCTATACATTGGGGCGCTCGTGAGCAAAAGGGCAAAGGCCAAACCAGTTCTCCATGGTGTAAATGAGTCCTTTGGCACCGACGGCCACGACGTCTTCCCCGCAAAGTAGCCTGTGGAGACGCCGTTTTCAAACGCAACACTGGCCATTCTTAACAGTCGCGACAATACCATTGGTCTTTTACACCAAAAGCTGCGCACCGACCCAGAAATCGGCCACGATGGGCGGCATTTCCGGCTTGATTGCATCGGCGTCGAAGATCACCAGGTCAGCAGCGTATTCCGTACGAATCAATTAGCGATCCGGGAGTCCCCACGCAGACGCATTGTCGAAGATCTACATGCGCACCGCTTCAAGGCTGCGCGCAAACCATTCACGTTCTTCTGGCTTGCAAGGCGCAAATGCAAAGCCTCAATCACCCATTATGGCTGGTGACGCCATGCCAACACGAGCAGCTCCCCAGTGGATTCCAGGTCATTTTTGCGTCCAAATGGGTGTGCCTGTCGATAAACCCGGGCGACATACCAACCCTTCCGCATCAATTGTCCGTTTAGCAGGTTGGCGGATACATCCGATTGCCACAATACGACCTTCTTTCGCGCCCACATTGGCCCGATAACGGGCCCCGCCGGATCCGTATACCACCGTTCTGATATTTATAAGAAAACCCAAAACGAGACCCCCTCATATTTTATCTGGGTATTCTACTCCGCCGCCACCACTTGGGTCTCGTCCGACTTAAATTGGAATCCTTTGTAGCCTTCCACAACCACATCCTCGCAGATCCGCCGATATGCGCCTACACCGCCAATATACGGCATAAATATACGAGGTTTCCCGGGAATGTTCGCACCCATGTACCAGGACGCCGCTAGCGGGAATAGGGTTTTGTGAGCGACCATATTAACATGCTCCACCCAATCATCTTCGGCCTTCAAGGTCGGTTCCATGGTTTCCAGTTTCTGATCCCGCATATGAACGATACTGTCCGTCACCCAATCCACATGCTGTTCGATAGACACCATCATATTACTCAGCACCGACGGGCTGCCGGGGCCCGTGATCATAAACAAATTCGGGAACGCCGCCGTCATGACCCCCAAATAAGTGCGCGGACCTGCGTCCCATTTCTGGCGCAATCTAGTCCCCTCGCGCCCTTGAATATCAACCTTGAACAAGGTTCCCGTCATCGCGTCAAACCCAGTCGCAAATACGATGGCGTCAAATTCGTAAGACTTCCCATCCGTAATCAAACCGCTTTCAGTGATCCTGTCTATCGAATTCTTACTGATATCCACCAAGGCGACATTGTCGCGATTAAACGTTTCAAAATAACCACTATCGATACATATACGTTTTGTGCCAATCGGATAGTTCTTCGCCGCCAGTAATTCGGCGACCTCCGGATTCCGCACGATGGAACGAATTTTTTCACGGACAAATTCCGCCGCCGTCTCGTTGGCGTCTTTGTCGAGAATTATGTCATTGTAGGACCCCAAAAACCCCGGTCCGCCAATCGCCCAGCGCTCCTCGAACATGCGCGCACGTGCTTCCGCCGTGACCGACAGCGCCGGTTCATCATTGAGTTCTCGGAGATTGCCCTTAGGCGTATATCGCTGTTCCTTGCGGAGTTCAGCGTAATCATCCTTCCAGCTGCGCGAATATTTTTCTGTCATCGGTTCATTTTGTGACGGCAACGAATAATTCGGCGTTCGCTGGAAAACAGTCACATGGTCGGCTTCTTCGGCCAACACTGGAATCGCCTGGATGCCAGAAGACCCCGTTCCAATGACGGCGATGCGTTTGCCGGTGAAATCAACACGTTTGTGGGGCCAATTTCCAGTGTGATAGGTCTCGCCTTTATAATCAGCCAGTCCCATAAATTCCGGGGTCTGCGCTGTTGATATACAGCCGGTCGCCAT
>JAPKDL010000050.1 GCA_028822585.1 Alphaproteobacteria bacterium
TAAACAAACGGACGGTGATTGAAGGGCAAATATGAAATGGTGAAGTTAAAGTAAATATTTTATTAAAATGGTATTTCTTAAAATACCGACAATGCGTCTTATTTCCATATGGATTTTCCGTCGCCAGGCAAGCCGAGGCTGTCCCACATGGTGGTGACCTTGTCGATAATGTCGTTGCTCATACGAATTTCGGTTCCCCAGGCGCGTTTGGTTTCCGGCGGTAGTTTGTTGGTGGCGTCCAGGCCGATTTTGGAACCGAGGCTGGGTTCGGAGCTGGCGAAGTCGAGGTAATCGATGGGCGTGTTTTCGATAAGGGTGATGTCGCGCGCCGGGTCCATGCGGGTGGAGATCGCCCACATCACATCTTTCCAGTCGCGCGCGTCGATGTCGTCATCCACCACGATGACCCATTTCGTGTAGGTGAACTGACGTAGATACGACCACACGCCCATCATGATGCGCTTGGCGTGGCCGGGGTAGGCCTTGCGCATGGACACGATGGCAATGCGATAGGAACAACCTTCGGGCGGTAACCAGAAATCAGTAATTTCTGGAAATTGTTGTTGCAGAAGCGGGATGAAAACTTCGTTTAAGGCCTCGCCTAGAATCGAGGGTTCGTCCGGCGGGCGCCCGGTGAATGTAGATAGGTAAATAGGGTCGCGGCGCATGGTGATGGCGGTGATCGTGAAGACAGGAAAGGATTCGACGGAATTGTAATACCCGGTGTGGTCGCCGTAGGGGCCTTCATCGCCATAATCGGTTAATGAAACATGCCCCTCCAGTACGATTTCAGCGTTTGCTGGTACTTTTAGGGGCACGGTTTTGCAATCAACTAGCTCGACCTTGCTACCACGCAAAAGACCGGCGAACTGATATTCCGACACTGTATCGGGTACGGGCGTGACGGCGGCAAGGATTGACCCGGGATCGGCACCAATGACGACGGCGGCGGGGAAGGTGTCTTCACGCGAGGCTTGCCATCTTGCGTGTTGTTGGGCCCCACCGCGATGTTTCAACCAGCGCATCAAGGTGGTGTTGCGTCCGGTGACCTGCATCCGGTAGACGCCCAGATTATAGGCGTCGGCGCGGTCGCCGTCTGGGTCCGGGCCTTGGGTGACGACCAGCGGCCAGGTAATCAGCGGGGCGGGTTCGCCCGGCCAGCAGGTTTGGATGGGCAGGCGGGCGAGGTCGATATCGTCGCCGGTCAGTACTATGTCCTGGCAAGGTCCGGAGCTGACGGTTTTAGGTTTCATCGCCATGACAGTCTTGACCATTGGCAACATTTTAAGTGCGTCGCGCCAGCCGCCCGGTGGGTCCGGTTGGCGTAAAAAGGCCAGGGTTTCGCCAACTTCGCGCAGTTCGTGTGGTTCGCGTCCCATGCCCCAGGCGACCCGTTCGACCGTGCCGAACAGGTTAACGAGAACCGGTATGTTGGAAGGTTCGCCTGATTCTCTGGTGACATTTTCGAACAACACGGCGGGCCCGCCTTCGGCCAATAATCGCGTTTGAATTTCAGTCATTTCCAGATACGTGGACACTGGCGCAGACACGCGGACCAAACGCCCTTCGGTTTCGAGGCGTTGCATGAAGTCGCGCAGGGAATTGTACGGCATGGGGGGCACCCTGTTTTCGAAGTTGACAACTATATAGTATAGCGCCGCAGTGAAGGCGACCCTTGGAGTATTTGAACGATGACGGATTGGCACAACACAAGCGCTGATCGAGACACCGCATTGGCGCGCGCACGCGGGTATCCCTATGCGTTGCCAGTGGAATCCTATGTCTGGGTCAATGATGAGGTGATTCCCTTTGACCCTTCTTTGTGTGCGGGGCGTACGCCGGTTCTGGCGGTCGGGTCGAATCAGGCACCGGCGCAACTGACCCGGAAATTTGGCCGCGACGCCGCGGCCCCGATTCCCGTACAACGCTGTCATGTGCGCGATTTCGACGTGGTGTACGCCGCTCATATCGCACGCTACGGGTCGGTGCCCGCGATGTTGCAGGCCTCTCCAGGGACGGAAGTGTCATTGTTCGTCACCTGGCTGGATGATGGGCAACTGGAAATTATGAACCACACTGAATTGGATTCGGCGCATTACCATTACGGCTTGTTGGAAGATGTGGTGGTCACGCTGGACGATGGATCGGGGATGCAGGAATTGCATGCTTATGTCGGGCGGCGTGGTACTTTGTTGCATGACGGCGCGCCCGTGGCCTTGACCGGGATTGCCGCGCGCAACCGCCGCCATCAGGCGATGGACTGTGCGGGTATGTTGGCCACATTGCATGCCAGGTTGGTGAGCACGGCGTTAGCGCATGACGGCTCGGTGGATGATTTCGTGATTCGCTTGATCGAAGATCACGGCTACCGGGAAGCTTGTGTCGACGCGTTGGGCGAAGGCGCGGTGGCGTTTGGATATCCTTACAGGGTGGTCGCCGGTTAGACGCGCCAAACGATGGCGTTACGCGCGTCGGTGTCCTCCAGCGGGCCGGATTCCAGGATACCGTAGCGGATCACCCAATCCATGCCGGTTTTAGGCAAATAAGAACGACCTGGGTCGCCCAATAGCACCGATTTGTTCGCGGCGGCGCGGTCCCGCAGCCACGCGATGGTTCGGTCCGCCATCGATTGTTCGTAACATACGTCACCTGCTAGCAATACGTCGTATTCATCAAGCGGTTGGCCTATCATGTCGCGAATTTCCGTTGTGACGTTCACGCCATTTGAATTGGCGTTCAGGGCGATGGCCGTTATAGCGAAAGGATCAATGTCGTTGGCGGTGACGGCGATTGCGCCCGCCATCGCCGCGGCGATGGCGACCAGGCCGCTGCCCGATGCAAAATCGAACACGCGCTTGCCCTGGACCTCGTGTGGGTGATCGAGGATATAGCGCGCCAAGGCTTGCCCGCCCGCCCAGGCGAACGCCCAATAGGGCGGGGGCAAACCATATTCGTCGAGGTCGGCTTCCGTCGCCAACCAGATTGGCTGCGCTTCATTCGCCAGGAGCAAGTTGATTTCGCAAACTAGCGGCGGCATTATTAGGTCGGTGTTGGCGCGGATGAATTCTGCCGGGTCGGCGTTTGCTGTTTGGGGCATCAATAGGCGCCTGCGATAACGCCACATAACAGGATCAGGCCGAACACCCGGTTGGATTTGAACGTGGCCAGGCAGTCGGCAGGGTCGTCAATATTCACCTTTGACGCTTGCCAGACCAGATGCGCTGCGGCCAGCGTCAGGGCCATGTAAAAGCGCAAGCTCAAACCGGCGGACCACCCGGCGACGCCGAGCAGGACGACGGTGATGGCGTAAAAGATAAACAGCCAGGGCCGGGTGTTCGCGCCCAATTTCAAGGCCGAGGATTTAACGCCGATCAGCGCGTCGTCTTCCTTGTCCTGATGAGCGTAGATTGTGTCGTAGCCCAACGTCCAGGCGATTCCCGCTGCGTAAAGCCATAACGCGGGCGCGTCCAGAGATCCGGTGGTCGCTGTCCATCCGACCAGCGCGCCCCAATTAAACGTCAGCCCCAGGAACGCTTGTGGCCAATAGGTGATGCGCTTCATTAACGGATAGATCGCGATGAGGATCAACGAAGCTGTGCCAACAGCAATGGTCATCGGATTGAACGTCGACAGCACAGCTAGGCCGCTTAACAATTGCAGGATCAAGAAAACGACGGCTTGCCGCACGCTAACTGCACCGCTGGGAATCGGTCGTGTGGCGGTGCGTGCGACCTGGCCGTCGTAGTTTCGGTCGAGGATATCGTTCCAGGTGCACCCGGCGCTGCGCATGACGATAGCGCCTATAGAAAACAGCATTAAATGCCAAAGGTTGGGTCCCTGCATCTCCGTCGCGGTCGCCAGGGCTGACCCCCACCAACAGGGCAACAGCAGCAGCCAGGTTCCAATCGGGCGGTCGATCCGCGCCAATCGCGCATAGGGGCGAAAATAGGGCGGCAGGATGTGGTCGATCCAATGATCTGGCGGACTATCGCTGGCTCTTCTTTTTGCCGTGCTTTTAGCGGTGTCGTTCATGGGCTATTCTTGGCGCCTCATCACCTAACCGGCAAGCTGGAATATAAAATGCCTGAGCGCGCGCGCTTGTTTACCCAAGACGATTTGAGCGACGGGGGCGTTGTTGAATTGACCGCCAATCAGGCGCACTACCTGCGCAATGTCATGCGCTTTCAGCCTGGCGAAACTGTGACTTTGTTCAACGGGCGCGATGGCGAATGGCGCGGGCGGGTCGCGGCGCTGGGCAAGGTCCGGGGACAGGTCGAGATGGAGGTCCGGACTCGCCGCCAGCGCGATGAACCGGATTTATGGCTGCTGTTTGCGCCGCTAAAGCGTGGCCCGATGGATATTCTGGTACAAAAGGCGGTTGAACTGGGTGCATCTCGATTGCTACCGGTCCTTACCGAACGCGTCAATTCTACGCGAATCAACACGGCGCGTCTGACCGCCAACGCTGTTGAAGCGGCGGAACAATGCGAGCGTTTGACAATACCCGATATCAGCACCGCCGTATCATTGGGTGAGGTGTTGTCGGGTTGGCCTGCAGGCCGTCATTTGTGGATCTGCGCGGAAACCGGGGCATCCACGCCGGTTGGCGAAGCGTTTGGCGGGGGTCAAATTGGCGGCGCCGATGCAATTTTGGTGGGGCCGGAAGGTGGGTTCGTAAATAACGAACTTGACGTGTTAAATAAATTACCCTTTGTTACAGCCGTCAGTTTGGGACCGCGGATTTTGCGTGCGGAAACAGCGGCAATGGCGGCTCTGGCGTGTTACCAGGCTGTTCTTGGCGATTGGCGTCTCCCGCCACGCGCGGAATTGGATCAGTGATCTTTGGTATCAGTCTTTAGGCAATTTGGATAAGCGCTTCCATGTCCGCATTTATTAAACCGGGCGGCGACCCGGTCACGAAAAAATCCCAGCTTGTTGAGGATTTAGAAACCGGTAACAAGCCGCCTGAAGATTGGCGAATCGGGACAGAGCACGAAAAGTTCCTCTATAATTTAAGGACGCTTAACCGCTTGCCCTATGAGGGCGAGTCCGGCGTCGGCGCCTTGCTGAATGGTATGCAGCGCTTCGACTGGGATCCGGTTTTGGAAGGCGACAACATCATAGCGTTGAAACGCCCGGATGGGTGCTCTGTGACGCTGGAGCCAGGCGGGCAGTTTGAACTGTCGGGCGCGCCGCTGAAGACGATTCATGAAACCTGTGCGGAAGTTCAGGAGCATCTGGTGCAGGTCAAGGAAGTCTGCAGTGAACTTGGCGCTGGCGCCTATGGTTTGGGTTTTGATCCTGAATCGCGCCGTGAAGACGTCAGTTGGATGCCCAAAGGCCGTTACAAAATTATGCGCGAATACATGCCTAAGCGCGGGACGTTAGGGCTCGATATGATGTTGAGGACCTGCACCGTGCAGGTCAATTTGGACTTTCAATCCGAAGCGGACATGGTCAAGAAAATGCGCGTCGCCGTGGCGCTGCAACCGATTGCGACAGCGTTGTTTGCGGCGTCGCCCTTCGTTGAAGGCAAACCGAACGGGTTCTTGAGTTATCGTAGTCAGGTCTGGACGGACACCGATCCGGATCGCTGTGGCATGTTGCCGTTTGTTTTTGAAGATGGGTTCGGCTTTGAACGCTGGGTTGATTACATGCTCGACGTGCCGATGTATTTCATCTACCGGTCGGGCGTTTATCAGGATGTCTCGGGGTTGTCGTTTCGTGATTATATGGAAGGCCGTTTGCCGGGCCATGTGGGCGAAGTTCCAACGATGGACGACTGGACCGACCACATAACCACGGCGTTTCCGGAAGTCCGGTTAAAACATTTCATAGAAATGCGCGGCGCTGATGGCGGCCCGCAAAGCGGCTTGTGCGCCTTGCCTGCGTTATGGGTTGGGTTGTTGTATGATTCGACAGCGCTGGATGCTGCCTGGGATATTTGTAAGGATTGGACGGATGCGGAACGCACGGCGTTGCGAGACGATGCGCCGCGACTAGGTCTGAAGACCCCCTTTCGTCTGGAAACCATTCAAGAGATCGCGGGGCGGGTTTTGGAAGTGTCGCGCGCCGGATTAGCCAATCGCCGGAAAATGGACAGGTCAGGCAAGGATGAAACGATGTTCCTGAATGTGCTTGATGAAATAGCAAAGAGTGGAACGACCGCTGCCGACGATATGCTCGCGGCTTACCACGGTCGCTGGAATGGTGACGTCAAAAAGTTGTACGACGAATATTCGTATTGAGCGCCTGTAGCGCCGCGTCGTTTATTCGACAGCTGCGGTCTTGTCCCTCACGCGGATGACCCTGTGTAGCGCAACGTCGGTGCCTTTGTCGTCTTGCCCCAATAATCCACCGTGATCGTGTCGGTCGCTTGTTTCGTTGCGACGTAAAGGTTCAGTTGTTCCAGTGTGGTAGTGGGTTCGATACAGTAGTTCACCAACGATTCGGCGCATTCCTCGCTGTTGTGAACGCAGACCCTGCCCTTGTGAGGGACGGCGCCGAGCCCCACTGGTTCAACATAGCGCCGCTTAATGCCCATAGGTACGACGACTGTCTTTGAAGACGTAGGTGAAGTCGTCCAATTCCATCGTCAGGAGGGCTTCATCATCAGGCGGCGGTTCCCCCGACCGTAAGGCCGTCAAGCCGGAGTGTTGGTTGACCGACACCGACGGGGACGCTTTGTCCGTCCTTGCCACACGTGCCGACGCCAGGGTCCAACGCCATGTCGTTGCCGATCATGGCGACGCGGGTCAGGGCGTCTGGTCCATTGCCGATTAGGGTTGCGCCCTTCACAGGCGCGCCGACTTTGCCGTTTTCGATTTGATAGGCTTCGGTGCAACTGAACACGAATTTACCACTGGTGATGTCCACTTGCCCACCGCCAAAGCTGACCGCGTAAAGACCATTTTGCACCGATTGCAGGATTTCGGCGGGATCTTTGTCGCCATCTAGCATGAAGGTGTTGGTCATACGCGGCATGGGCGCGTGCGCAAAGGATTGGCGGCGTCCGTTGCCGGTTGGGGCCATGTTCATCAGTCGAGCGTTCATGCGGTCTTGAATATAGCCGACAAGGATGCCGTCTTCGATCAGGGTCGTGCGGCTGCTTGGCGTGCCCTCGTCGTCAATGCTGATAGATCCGCGCCGGTCATGGATACCACCATCGTCAATGACGGTAACGCCGGGAGCGGCGACCCGTTCGCCCATTAACCCGGCGAAGGCAGAGGTTTTCTTCCGGTTGAAGTCGCCTTCCAATCCGTGTCCGATGGCTTCGTGTAACAACACGCCCGGCCAACCAGGCCCCAAAACCACCGTCATTTCACCGGCGGGTGCGGGCACGCTTTCGAGATTCACCAACGCCTGGCGCAGAGCCTCGTCGGTTTGATCCCGCCAGGCGGCGGGATCAACGAAAGCGTCGTAGGAGGTGCGGGCGCCTACGCCGTGGTTCCCGCTTTCCATGCGGTCGCCTTCACCAACAACGATGGAGACGTTGAGGCGGACCAGCGGACGGATGTCCCCCATGCGGGCGCCGCCGGGCCGAATAATTTGCACCGCCTGCCATTCGCCCGAAATAGAGGCCGTGACCTGTTTGACGCGATTATCGCTAGCGCGCGCATAGGCATCGATCTCGCTCAGTAGCGCGACCTTCGATTCGAAAGTCATTTCCGCCAACGGGTTATCGTCGCTGTAGAGGCTCTGGTTGGTCGACGCCGGTTCGCCGGCCCTTGTGCCGGTGTGCCCGGATTGCACCGCGCACACCGCGTCCGAGGCGCGTTTCAGGGCTGTTTCTGACAGTTCGGCGGAATGGGCGTACCCGGTCGCTTCATCAGCGACGGCGCGCAGTCCAAATCCCTGCATGGTGTCAAAGCTTGCGTTGCGGATACGACCGTCGTCAAAGGCGATACTCTCGGACTGGCAGTATTCCAGATACAACTCGCCATCATCGGCGTTGGCGAGCGCATCGTCAACGATGTGTTCAACGCGCGACTGATCCAATCCGGCGCGATCAAAAAACAATGTGTCGGTCTTTGCCAAATCAGACATGCCTGTTTCCTTCAATTATGCTGTAACGGCGACGCATTTATAGCGTGAACCCAATAAATTAAGATCGAATATGGCAGAAACGACCGTGAAAAACAGCTACAATATAGGAATGCGTCGTCATTCCCCCTAGGTGATGAAAATAAGATCAGTGTGGTGTTGTGATCTTTGCGGCAAAATGTCGCGTGTGCAGGCGCTTGTCGCGACTATTGGACGAAGGTTAGCGGAATCCGGCGCTTACATAGCCCTATGCAGGTAATTTATTGGCGGCGCTTGGGTAAATTTTAGACCCTATAATGACGCTTGAACCATGTACGTGAGCAGTTAGTATGGGCCGCGAGATCGCTGGGGTGGCGTCCGATGGTGATGATTTGCCGTTTGGGTGCCGTATTTAGGACTGACGGACTAGCGATCGTTAGGGATGGGAGATTCTATCGTGACAGTACGATTGGCCGCATTAGCGGCGTTCTTTGCTGGGTTGTTCGCAGCGCCGGCGTACGCGTCCGAACCGATTAACTGGCGGCTGGGCCTCCAGGAAGCGGCGACGCCGACCATGGAAAGAATCGATTCTTTACATGATTTTATGACCATCATTATGGCCGTGATCACATTGTTTGTGACGGTGTTGCTGATTTACACAATGTGGCGCTTCAGTGAAAAGCGGAACCCGACGCCCTCGACAACGACCCATCATACGGGATTGGAAGTCGCATGGACGATGATACCGGTATTCATTTTAATAATTATTGCGGTCCCTTCTTTTAAACTTTTATATTTCGCGGACCGGACTGTAGAGCCGGATATGACGCTCAAGATCATTGGGCATCAATGGTACTGGTCCTATGAATACCCTGATCACGGTAATTTCACCTTCGACGCGAACATGATTCCCGAAGATGAATTGAAGCCAGGGCAAAAGCGTTTGATGGACACCGACTATCGCGTCGTGCTTCCCGTTGGCAAAAAAATTCAACTGCTGATGACCTCGGATGATGTTTTGCATAATTGGGGTGTGCCGTCATTTGGTGTCAAGTTGGACACCGTGCCCGGTCGATTGAATGAAACCTGGGTGCAAATCAACAAGCCTGGTGTGTATTACGGGGTTTGCTCTGAATTATGCGGCGTCAATCACGCCTACATGCCAATCGCGATTGAAGCCGTGTCGGAAGCCGATTTCAAAAAATGGGTGACAAAGGCCCAGACGGAATTTGCATCGGTTGATGACGGCGTTGCCCCAAAATTGGCTGCAACGGAAAAAGTTGATGAGGACGCCACCGCCTCGGTTAATGCGTCCTTCGCTATCACACCTAACGGAATTCGACTTGCACAGTCGAAAGCCGGTCAGTAAGCGCGCAGAGAAAGAAGGGTTCGATCATGGCTGCAGGGCACGCAGATCCCACGGGTTTCAAACGTTTTGTCTATTCAACGAACCACAAGGACATCGGCACGATGTACCTTGTGTTTGCGCTCATCGCTGGCCTCATTGGTGGCGCGATGTCCGTTTACATGCGCATGGAGCTTATGGAGCCTGGCGTTCAATTCATGACCGACGAAGACGGTGTGCCAAATGGCCATTTCTGGAATGTCCTGATAACGGCGCATGGTCTGATCATGGTCTTCTTTGTGGTCATGCCCGCGCTGATTGGTGGTTTTGGAAACTGGTTTGTACCGTTGATGATAGGGGCGCCAGATATGGCGTTTCCGCGCATGAACAACATCAGCTTTTGGCTGCTGGTGCCGTCCTTTTTGTTGCTGATTTTATCGGCGGTTATTGGTGGTGGGGCCGGGACGGGGTGGACTATTTATCCACCATTGTCGAATATTGGCGGTCATCCAGGCGCTGCGGTTGATATGGCGATTTTCTCGCTGCACTTGGCGGGCGCATCTTCTATTCTGGGTGCTATCAACTTTATCACCACGATCTTCAACATGCGCGCGCCGGGCATGACAATACACAAAATGCCGCTCTTCGCATGGTCGGTTCTTGTCACCGCATTCTTATTGTTGTTGGCATTGCCGGTTTTGGGCGGCGCCATCACGATGTTGCTGACGGATCGAAACTTTGGTACCACGTTTTTTAAACCTGAAGCGGGCGGCGATCCGATCTTGTTCCAACATCTATTCTGGTTCTTCGGGCACCCGGAAGTCTACATTATGATTTTGCCGGCGTTCGGCATTCTAAGTCATATTGTGTCGACATTTTCGAAGAAGCCAATCTTTGGTTACTTGGGTATGGCTTATGCGATGGTCGCCATCGGCGTCGTCGGGTTCGTGGTTTGGGCGCATCACATGTATACGGTGGGCATGGACGTTGACACACGGGCGTATTTTGTCGCAGCGACAATGGTCATTGCGGTACCGACAGGGGTGAAAATATTTAGCTGGATTGCGACGATGTGGGGCGGCTCGATTCGACTTGAAACCCCCATGTTGTGGGCAATCGGGTTAATTTACCTTTTCACCATTGGTGGCGTCACCGGGGTTGTGTTGTCAAGCGCCGGTGTGGATTTGGCGTTGCATGACACCTATTACGTGGTGGCGCATTTCCATTATGTACTGTCGCTTGGTGCCGTGTTCGGCATCTTTGCCGGGTTTTATTACTGGTTTGGTAAAATGTCTGGACGTCAAATTCCGAGTTGGGCTGGTAAGTTGCACTTCTGGACGACGTTTATTGGCGTTAACGTCACTTTCTTCCCGCAGCATTTCCTAGGCCTCCAGGGCATGCCGCGCCGGGTAACAGATTATGCGGATGGCTTGGCGGGATGGAATTACGTATCATCGATGGGGGCATTTCTTTCCTTTTCGTCGACGTTGTTCTTCGTCGGGGTGGTGATTTATTCTCTAAAAGCTGGGCGTAAGGTCGAAGCCAATTATTGGGGCGAAGGCGCCACGACGCTGGAATGGACCGTGTCCTCGCCACCGCCGTTCCACAGCTACGAAGAACTACCGCGCATTAAATAGTGGTGGGGAATGATGAGCTAATGGGGGCAATCTCGGGTGACTGAAGCCGCATATCGTTTGCCGGGAAGCGGCCAGTCTGGTGTTTGTACCGCTGGACCGGCTGATTTTCTTGTGCTGTTGAAGCCCCGTGTGATGTCGCTTGTCGTCTTCACGGGATTTGCGGGGTTGTTGGCGGCACCAGGATCTTTGCACCCTGTGCTGGCGGTCGTGGCTGTCTTATGCATCGCGATTGGATCGGGTGCGGCCGGCGCCATTAACATGTGGTATGACCGCGATATTGACGCAATTATGACCCGCACCGCTGGCCGACCCATTCCGCAAGGCCGTATTGCGCCGGGGGATGCGCTTGGCTTCGGCGTGGTTCTGTCGGTGGGCTCCGTCATGGTGATGGGGCTTGCGGTTAATTACGTGGCTGCAGGCTTACTGGCGCTGGCCATTCTGTTCTACGTGTTTATTTATACAATTTGGTTAAAACGCCGAACCCCTCAAAACATTGTCATTGGCGGCGCCGCGGGCGCTTTTCCACCCATGATCGGGTGGGCGGCGGTGACGGGGGATGTTGGGCTTGGTGCCCTCACGCTGTTTGCGGTTATCTTTTTTTGGACGCCGCCGCATTTTTGGGCGTTGGCGCTCTTCCGTAACGGCGATTATGAAAAAGCGGGTGTGCCGATGTTGCCTGTGGTCGCGGGGCCGGTGGAGACAAAAAAGCAAATAATTCTATATACCGTGTTGTTGATCCCCCTGGCGCTGACGCCGGTGTGGGTCGGGGTGGCGGGTTGGTATTATGGCGTGCCGGCGTTTGTGTTGAGCGTGGCGTTTCTGGGGTTCGCGCTTGCGGTTTGGAAGGATGATTCCGACCGTGCAGCAAAGCGAATGTTTGGGTTTTCTATTTTGTATCTATTCGCTGTGTTTACGTTTTTAATTGTGGATACAGCAGTTTTGGATGCCTTTAAGGTAACGAGTTGATGTGGTCATGTCGGATAAAATGACAGACAATAACGATAAGCGACGTTATGTTAGTGAAGTTCATCGGAGGCAAAATTCCAAGAACTACGCGATGTTAGCGGTGCTGGGCGCGTTGGTGGTGTTGTTTTACGTCGTCGCAATCGTTCGGATTGGCGGCGCCGGATAATAATGTGATGAACGCTGTTCAACCAAAAACGCGGCCAGAGCGCCAGAATCAGAGAACGCTGATTGTATGCGTCGGCGTTGTGTGTTTGATGATCGGCTTGTCGTTCGCCTCTGTGCCCTTGTACCAACTGTTTTGCGCGGTCACCGGGTATGGCGGAACGACGCAAGTCGCGGCGAAAAAAAGCGATACCGTCACCGGCAGAGATATGCGGGTGCGGTTTGACGCAACGACGATGCCGGGATTGCCGTGGAACTTCCAGCCTGTCCAACGCGAAGTGCGGTTGAAGGTCGGTGAAAACGCGATGGCGTATTATCGTGCGAAAAACATGTCCGACGAAACCATTACGGGCGTGGCGACGTTTAACGTCACGCCGCAAAAGGTTGGTCAATATTTCCAGAAGATAGATTGTTTCTGTTTCACGGAGCAAACCCTAAAATCAGGAGAGTCTGCGGACATGCCCGTGGCATTTTTTGTCGATCCGTCAATCAGCGACGATCCAAATATGAACGACGTCAAAATGATCACACTTTCGTATTCATTTTTTTCGGCGCCTTCGAACGGACCTAACGTGTCGAGCGCTGAAAAATTGAGTGCGGTGAACACACCGCAAAAAGTCGTTGCCGGTCAGCCGGTCGGCAATTCGCGTAGGATCAACTGACCGCGCGTAGCGGGTAAACGAACAAGCGAGGCAAACAATGAGCGCCGAACATTCACACGATTATCATCTTGTCGACCCGAGCCCATGGCCAATCGTGGGGACAGTCGCAGCGGGCCTTCTGGCTTTTGGCATGGTGTTTTTCATGCACCCCGACATGTTGGGCGATGGCATGGAGCCAACATTGACGTCGCTAGGTGCCTGGACGATTGCGCCAGGCATGGCCTTGCTTCTTTTTATGTTTGTGTTCTGGTGGCGTGATGTCATCCGCGAAGGCGAACATGACGGCTACCACAAACCGGTTGTTCAACTCGGGCTGCGCTACGGCATGGCGTTGTTCATTTGCTCGGAAGTCATGTTTTTCGTGGCGTTCTTCTGGGCGTTTTTCGACGCCAGTCTGTTCCCCAAGGAATTTCCAGTTGATGTCGCGGGTGGGGTTTGGCCCCCGGAAGGCACAAAGACTTTTGACGCCTTTGGCCTGCCGTTGATGAACACCGTCATTTTGTTGTTGTCGGGCGTGACGGTCACCTGGGCGCACCACGCTCTGCGCGAAGGTAACCGCAAGGGGTTGGTGCAAGGCCTTGGCGTCACTATCGTGCTGGGCATTCTCTTCACCTGTTTGCAAGCTTATGAGTACAGCCATGCCGGCTTCCCATTCGCCGGTGAAATTTATGGCTCGACCTTCTACATGGCGACAGGGTTCCATGGGTTCCACGTCATCGTCGGGACGATCTTCCTGACTGTGTGCTTCTTCCGAGCCCGTGCGGGTCACTTCAAACCGGAACATCACTTCGGCTTTGAAGCGGCGGCCTGGTATTGGCATTTTGTCGATGTCGTGTGGTTGTTCCTGTTTGTGTGTGTTTACTGGTGGGGAGGCTGAGCGCGATATTGGTGTGACAGCGTCCTATCCCCCGCTGTCGACCTTTTCTACTGGTTTACGGTGCCGATGCCCTCGATGTGGCGTAGGTAAATTATTCGACGGTTACCTGACTATAGCAGCGACGTGCAGTCATTGCGAACTTGACCTCGCCGCGACCGATAGTGGCGATGGTCCCGCGATATTTGTTATTTTCATCGTAGGCCCCATTGTGACGGGGATGGCGCTTTGGATTGAAATGAAGTTCTCGCCGCCCATCTGGCTCCATATGATTCTGTGGCTGCCGACGATATTGGGCGGCTCCTTGTGGTTATTGCGCCCCTTTAAAGCCGTCCTCGTGGCGATTCAATATAAACACAAAGCTGGTGAATCTGGGTATAACGGACCTAAATAAACTGGCGCTGGAGAAGCCTTTCGTGTCATTTCAACCCAAATTAGTTCCGACGTTGTTCGTGGTTCCCATGCTGGCGATCCTTCTGGGGCTTGGCAGTTGGCAGGTGCAACGCCACGCCTGGAAATCGGACCTCATAGAAAAACTGAATTCCCGAGCGGAATCCGCCGCGATACCGTTGGCGTTCGACATAGGTGATTTGGACGGAATTGAATTCCAACGGGTGAAGGTGGAAGGCCGGTTTCTTCACGATAAGGAACTCAATCTTTTAAACCGCTCTCTGAACGGCAATCCCGGCATCCATATTCTAACGCCGTTACAGCGCAAGGATGGCGCCGTCATCATGGTGAATCGGGGCTGGACACCGTTTGACAAAGCTGATCCGAAGACCCGACCCCAGGGGCAACTTACGGGACCAGTAAGTGTTGAAGGGATTGTACGGTTGATGAAAAAACCGAATGATTTCATGCCGGACAACGAACCCGCCAAAAACACATGGTTTTATTGGGACGCCCCCGCCATGGCGAGGGCGATAGGGACCGAGACATTACCGCCCTATTATATTCTGGCGGGAAAGAACCCGGCGGCCGGAAAGTACCCGGTGGGCAATCAGTGGCGGCTAGACATACGAAACAATCACGTTGAATACGCCTTGACCTGGTTCAGCCTCGCCATCGCGTTAATGGTTATCTATGTCGTTTACCATCGGCAGCAAGAACACGCGTCCGGCGAATGACCAGCGTCGCCGCGTATGAACACCTGGAGGCGCATTGGCGGCGTCTATCGCATATAGGCGACGCTATTAGCGCATTGCATTGGGATCAATCGGTCATGATGCCACCGGGCGGGGCGGCGGCGCGCGCAGACCAAATTGCTACGCTGAGTGTTCTGCGCCATGACGTCATGGTGGACCCCAAAATAGAAGACCTTCTGTCGGAAGCGGAAGCTGGTCTCGTAGGAGACTCATGGCAAATCGCGAACTTAGCGGAAATGCGCCGTCTTTGGGCGCACGCAACGGCAGTGCCTGGCAGCTTAGTGGAGGCTATGTCCAAGGCCGGATCGCATTGTGAAACTATGTGGCGCGACGCGCGGCCCAACAGTGACTTCGCTCTGGTTCTGCCCGCGCTGCGTGACGTCTTAACGTTGACGAGAGACATTGCTCAGGCAAAGGCTGAAGTGCTGAATTGTTCTGAATACGACGCGCTGCTGGATACATACGAACCCGGCGGTCAGTCGGACCGAATCGACGGCGTTTTCAGCGACTATGCGGAATTTTTGCCTGATTTTCTGGATGACGTTTTGTGTCGCCAAGATTTAGCGTCGGCACCAATTTCGCCGTCAGGCCCGTTTCCGGTGGAACAACAACGCGCGTTGTGCCGACTTATGTCTGAAAGCGTTGGCTTCGACTTCAACGCTGGGCGCCTGGATGAAAGCCTTCACCCCTTTTCCACTGGAGTTCCCGAAGACAGCCGCATCACCACGCGTTATGACGATGATGACTATACCTTCGCTTTGATGGGGGTGCTGCACGAAACCGGTCACGCCATGTATGAACGCGGACGGCCATCTGCGTGGCGTAACCAGCCGGTTGGTGATGCGCGCGGTATGACAATGCATGAAAGCCAGTCTTTGATCGTCGAAATGCAGGCCTGCCGGTCGCGCGCGTTTTACGATTGGGCGGCCCCGGTTCAACGCAACGCCTTTGGAGGGTTTGGGGCTGCGTGGGATGTGGATAATCTGCACCGGCGCGCCATCCAGGTGGAGCGGGGCTTTATCCGGGTTGATGCGGATGAAGTGACGTATCCTGCGCATATTATCCTACGTTATCGCCTGGAACGAGCGATGTTGTCCGGCGATTTGCTGTTATCGGATTTGCCGGGCGCTTGGAACGATGAACTCAAGTCGCTGTTGAACATTACACCGCCCGACGACCGACGCGGCTGTTTGCAGGATATCCATTGGTATGACGGTGCCTGGGGGTATTTTCCGACCTATACGCTGGGCGCGATGACGGCGGCGCAATTCTTTGAGACCGCGACAGCCCAAGACCCTGACATCCTAGCGGGACTGGGGCGGGGCGATTTTGCGCCGCTGATGAATTGGCTGCGCGAAAACGTGCATTCCCAGGCGTCGTCAAAATCCACCGATGCCATCATTGAGCAGGCGACTGGTCGGCCGTTAGACGATGCAGCGTTCAAACGTCATCTGCGAGCGCGTTACTTGCCCTGAACGCCGTGGTTCATATAACGTTTCCCATGCTTGCCTGCCGCCCTTTTCGACGATAGGGTGTGCGCCAAATTTAGTGTAGGAAAGATACTTATTTGCGATATATAAGCACACGCGGCGATGCACCGGTTCTTGGCTTTGACGATGTCCTTTTGGCGGGGTTGGCGCGCGATGGTGGGTTGTATCTACCAGAAACCTGGCCACGATTTACCACTGAAGAAATTCGAGTGATGCGAGGGCTATCCTACCCAAAATTGGCTGTTCGAATCATGTCAACTTATGTCGGTGACGCTATTTCCGAAGGTGATTTGACCAAGTTGGCAACGGAAAGCTATCGAGAATTTGAGCACCCGGCGGTGGCACCGCTCAAACAACTTGATACATCTCTGTGGTTCATGGAATTATTCCACGGGCCCACCTTGGCGTTTAAAGATTATGCGATGCAGTTTCTGGGGCGCGCGTTCGACCACGTACTGTCGAAACGCGGCGCGCGTATAACCGTTGTTGGCGCGACGTCGGGTGATACGGGGTCGGCGGGAATCGAAGCATGCCGAGACCGTGAGGCCATCGACATCTTCATGCTTTATCCGCATGAACGGGTGTCGGAGGTTCAACGTCGCCAAATGACCACGGTCGATGCAGCGAACGTCCACACCTTGGCGGTTGAAGGTACGTTCGACGATTGTCAGGATCTGGTGAAAGCCATGTTCAATGACATGACGTTTCGCGATGAAATGCAATTGTCTGCGGTCAATTCAATTAACTGGGCGCGGATCATGGCTCAGATCGTATATTATTTTCACGCGGCCTTGGCGCTGGGCGCGCCTGATACACCCGTTCGGTTTTCGGTGCCCAGCGGTAATTTCGGTAACGCGTTTGCCGCCTACGCGGCGCGGGAAATGGGGCTGCCGGTCGACCAATTGATCATTGGCACCAATGTAAATGATATTTTGACACGGTTTTTCGACAGTGGTGATTTGGCGATGGCGACGGTGCAGCGCACCATTTCACCCAGCATGGACATTCAGCTTTCTAGTAATTTTGAACGGTTGCTCTTTGACCTGTATGACCGGGATGGCGCTGCGTTGGCGGACGCCATGAAGTCGTTCCGGACTGAAGGACGGCTGTCCGTCGGCGATAAACGTTGGAAACGAGTGTGCGCCTTGTTCAGCGCTCGCCGGATCGACGATGATCGGACCCGGGCGGAAATGGACCGTGTGTACAGGGAAACCGGGGATATCATTGATCCGCACTCCGCCATCGGCGTTGCCGCTGCGCGGGATGCTCGGCGAGATCTGCATATACCGACAATTGCTTTGGGCGCGGCGCATCCGGCTAAATTTCCAGACGCAGTTGAAGCCGCGTGTGGCACCTTTTCGCCCCTACCGTCTAGAATGGCCGATTTGTATGACCGTACGGAAAAATTTACAGTCGTGCCCAATAACCTCGGCCACATTCAAGCCTTCGTCCGCGCGAATGCGGGCCAGGGGAGCATCACATGAATACAGTTCGTACCTCCACCCTGGCAAATGGCATTCGGGTTGTCACCGACAGAATGGCGTCGGTTCAGACTGCGTCGGTTGGCGTTTGGATTGGCGCAGGATCCCGCCACGAACCCGCTGAAATAAACGGCGTGGCGCATCTTTTGGAGCATATGGCGTTCAAGGGAACGCACCGCCGGACGGCGCCGGAAATTGTCCGTGAAATTGAAGATGTCGGTGGCCATATCAACGCCTACACGAGTCGCGAACAAACGGCATATTACGCAAAGGTCTTGAAAGACGATACGCGGCTGGCCTTTGATATCCTAAGCGATATTTTACAGAATTCGGTATTCAATCCGGATGAATTGGCGCGCGAACGCGCGGTCGTGTTGCAGGAAATCGGTCAGGCAAATGACACACCCGATGATATCGTGTTCGATTGTTTTCAAAGCACAGCGTTCCCTGATCAACCACTGGGGCGCCCGGTATTGGGCACGCCAGAAATCGTCACCGGGATGAGCCGGGACGCTATAATGAATTATATGGGCCGCGTGTATGGCGGGTCTCAAATGGTGTTGTCGGCGGTGGGTGCCATCGACCATGATGAAATTGTTGGGATGGCGACAGAATTGTTTGGCGACATTGCGCCGAACTCAGATGCGGCGTCACCACCCGGCGCCTATCGTGGGGGCGATTACAGGGAAAAGCGAGACCTGGAACAGGTGAACCTTGTGCTAGGCTTTCCGTCATTCAGTTATCACGATGATGATTTCTACGCTGCCGCCGTGTTCACGTCCTTGTTTGGGGGAGGCATGTCGTCCCGGCTGTTTCAGGAAATTCGGGAAAAGCGCGGGCTGGCTTATTCCGTTTACGCGTTTTCATCGTATTATATGGATTGTGGTTACTTCGCGATTTACGCCGGCACGGGAGACAGTGACCTGGCGGAATTAACGCCGGCGCTGTGCGATGAAATCCAGGGGTTATCAAGCTCGCTGGATGAATATGAAGTGAAGCGTGCGCGGAACCAATTGAAAGCGGCCACTTTGATGGGGCTGGAATCAACCTCGTCGCGATGTGAACAGATTGCTCAGCAGATGCTTATATTTGGACGTTCTATCCCGCTTAGCGAACAGGTTGAATTGATCGATGCGGTTGACGTGGCCGCCGTAGCTAAGGTGGCGGATCGAATTTTTTCGGGGCGTCCGACCTTGGCGGCGATTGGCCCAGTGGATTCATTGATGTCGTATGATGACCTTTGCGACAGGCTTGCGCCGTAGTCTAAATAGGATGGTATAATAAACTTATGGCTGAAGTCCTTGGGTTTATTACGGGGCGCCCGCCGTCCCACAGAGTGATCGGGCCCCGGGTCATGTTGCGACCGCCAGTGCGGGCCGACGAGCGGCAATGGGTCGAAATTCGCAAAATCAGCGAGGATTTCCTGGTCCCTTGGGAACCGACGTGGCCTTCGGACGCGGCGACGCCTGTGGCGTTTAACCGACGCTTAAAACGGTTTTATGCGGGATGGCGGGAAGGGTCGACCTATGCGTTCCTGATCGTTGAAAAAAAAGACGGAACGTTATTGGGTGGCATCACATTGACGAATGTCCGACGAGGTGTCGCACAATCTGGTAGCATCGGCTATTGGATCGGCGAACCGCACGCCCGCAACGGATATATGAGCGAAGGGGTTCAGCTCATGCTGTCTTTCGCGTTCGACACTTTGCGGCTGCACCGGGTGGAAGCCGCCTGCCTGCCGTCCAACCAACCGAGCGGGGATGTTCTGTTGAAAGCGGGCTTTACGCAGGAAGGTCTTGCGCGGCGCTATTTACGCATTAACGGTGAATGGCGCGATCATTTGACCTTTGGAATTTTACGGGATGACCCTCGCCCCACAGTGCCTATTTACGGGTAGAATTATATCAAGCGTGGCCATGGTCGCCGGATAACAGGGAGACATCGACGCCAATTTTCGCGATGGCGTGTTCCCATTTTCCATCCAACGCTGTGTCGAATAAAAGCATTTCGTCGGCGGGCACATGCAGCCAGACGTTTTGTTGAATTTCACTGTCGAGTTGGCCCGGCCCCCATCCCGCGTATCCAAGCGCCAGTAACGATTTCAGCGGCCCTTTCCGGTTAGCTATGGCGGCGAGAATTTCAGTCGTGGCTGTCAGCCCGACACCATCATACACAGCAATCGTACCGGTCTGTTCATATTCTTGAGAGTGTAGAACAAACCCGCGACCGGTTTCGACGGGGCCGCCATATTGGACGGGGATATCCGGTTCCGGCGCGTCACAGTCAATATTCAGGTTCTGCAATAGCTCCGGAAAGCTGATTTCGTCCATGCCTCGGTTTATCACCAACCCCATCGCACCATCGATATTGTGGATGCACATGTAGATCACTGTTTTTTCAAATCGCGAATCCGACATCGTGGGCATCGCGATCAACAATTGTCCGGTTAAATATCCAATTTTTCCTGTAATGTTTTCATTTTTCATTGTTGGTTCGGATTGTCCCTGGGGATTATTGGTGAGGTAACCATTGGTTCGATTTGCATTATCCCATACTATCGGCTGCGCTTCGACTCAAAATCGGACTCACGGGAGGGGCATGAGAACGTGACGGGTAAAATTTGGAAACGCACCGTATATAGAAGTGTGGCACATTTTTCACGCCGATGGGATGTAAGGTTTATGCGACGCGTGTTTCGACTTTGTTTGATGTTGATTTTCTTCGCGATGGCGGTGGCACCGCGCCACGCGCTGGCTTTGGCTGGGGCATGGGATGTCAACGATCATGTTAATACCCGTCTGGTGGCGGTGCCAAACGGGGTGGGTGATCAGACATCCGTTCAGCTGGGGCTGCAATTTCGCTTAAAATCGGGATGGAAGGTTTATTGGCGAAATCCGGGCGAATCCGGTTTGCCGCCCAGCGTCGATTGGACTGGTACGGAAAATGTGCGCGATCTGAAAATATTTTGGCCTGCGCCAAGCCGGTTCGCCGTCTTTGGCCTGGAAACCTTGGGCTATAAGGATGAGGTCGTGTTACCGGTGTCTGGCGTGATAGTAGAGCCTGGGAAGCAGGTGCGTGTTCGCGCCAAAC
>JAPKDL010000184.1 GCA_028822585.1 Alphaproteobacteria bacterium
TCCCTACGACGCGATGCTCGGGAATGTAGGCAACATGCGCAACTCCAATGATCGGGACCATATGGTGCTCACAATGGCTTTCGAATGTGACGTTGCGCAGTAGCACCATCTCGTCGTAGCCGTCGGTCTCCTCGAATGTACGAGATAACATGTCCGCGGGATCGGCATCGTATCCGGCGAAAAACTCCTCATAGGCTCGGACCACTCTGTTTGGGGTTTCCAGCAAGCCCTCCCGGGACGGGTCGTCGCCGGCCCACCGCATCAAGGTACGAACGGCGGCTTCTGCATCTTGGCGGGACGGCTTCGACTCGATCGTCCTGGATATGATGCTTTCTTCATACTGCCTTGAAGATTCTAGCGAAACAAAGGTGTGCATAGTTATCATACTCCCAAAATGTTGGCTGCCCAAAGGGCGTTTAATTTTTTACGAAACGATCCTGCGGATGGATCACCAACGATGCGCGTTTCGGCGCGCCCAAAGCAATCAGGCGCTTCGATAGTGGAGGATTATTCCGCGGCCGGTCTTACTCCGTTTCGGTGGAACCGGTTCGATCCGTTGTTAGCAACGGAGATTAGAAAACACCGGCTTCAAGGCCTGACATTTTCGCTCTGGCGGTGGCGTTTGAACGAAGTTTTTGTGCAGATTAACGGCGAGCGACGTAACCTTTGGCAGGTGGTTGGCCGAGAAGGCGAGGTGCCGGAATCGTTTGTTGTAAAACGACTGAATTCTGAGGTTTTCTCAAAATTTTACGTGAAGCGGTGAAATAATACGGTAGCCTGTAAGTGATCGTTAAGGACATGTTTTGGCCTTTTCCCAAAGCGATGAAAATCATCGTAAACGCCGAACGACAGGAAACGCATCTCTGGCTCAACAATCGGGCTGAGAATCACAGCAGTTGTGCCGGCGACGAAAGCGCATGATGACAAAATTTAGGAGCGCGAAATCACAACAGAAATTCGCCTCGACCTAATAATCGGTCCACAACTAATTCAACTAGAAACGTCATCTTCACAGCTGCCAAAACTTCAACCGGAACCGATCGGCCGCTCTTACCGAATGGCGTCAAATCGCCGCCTGAACCCGGCCCAACAATGTTTTGAAAATATGCCCCTTTTACTCTGAAGCGGCTTAATTTTCACCTGTGAATGGCTTCCGCTTACAGGCACTTCATTGGTCTTCGTGATCGAAATTTATCACAGTAACGTATAAGCTATAGAAAGGTTGGTACTAATGAAATTACACCATATAGCTCTATGCATCCCAGACATCGCACCCGTCGTGAAGTGGTGCGTTAAAACCCGAAATATAGATACTGTTTATCAAGACCAGACTTGGACGCTTCTTGATACGGAAAACATCTCGACCGTCCTTGTATTACCATCTAAGCACCTACCAAATGGAGTATTTAAGTCATTGGAAGCAGAGGAATATGGAGACTTCACTACACACAGCGATGGTACTGAGAGTGTTTGCGTGCAAGACCCATTCGGGAATACGGTAGAATTTTTAAAACCTGCTGCCGTTCGGGCATTGCCATGAGCAGGATAGTTGTCATGGGCGGGTCACGCGGCATTGGCCTTGAGACCGTTAAGGCTCTTCTCAAAGAGGGGCATGAAGTCGTGGCATTCTCACGTGGTGCTAGGGGTCTGGAACTGAATGACCCAACACTGGTAAAGGTGTCTGGTGACGCGACAAGCGAAGACGACGTTCGGGCGGCGGTCGATGGTGCCGATGCTGTTGTTCAAGCGCTTGGTATTCCGGTGAACCTGCAACTTATCACAGGGCCGATCGATTTATTTTCTTCCGCAACCCAGACTCTTATTTCGGTTATGGAAAGTACAGGCGTTCGGCGTTTTATAGCGGTTACAGGTTTTGGCGCAGGAGATAGCGAAGCTGCTATCAATTGCTTTCAAAAAATTCCTTTCAACATTATTTTCGGGCAAGCCTATCGCGACAAATCCGTACAAGAAAAAAGCATAAAAAAATCGAGTCTCGATTGGACCATTGTGCGTCCAGGCGTTCTAACCAATGGCCCTCTAAAACCAGGGTATCGCGTTCGCCAACATCGAAAAGAATGGCGCAATGGCATGATTCCGCGCGCGGCTGTTGCTGATTATATATCGCGCATCCTCAATGACCCTGATACACACGGAACGGACCCAGTACTAGCAAATTAATAAAAATTACATTAACGACTAACGAATATGGTCCGAACTGAAGCCTGTGGCTCAATTGGCCGAAGCGAAGGCGCAGTATTATCCTGGCCTCTAGCAGTGAAGTGGGCAGAGCGTTATCCAAGACAACGTGACAGCCCACATGTGGTTCAACATTTCTGGTGCGCAGAGCCTCTCAAGGTCCCCGCCTGCTGTTGAAAACAGAGACAACATCGCTAAAACGATGACACCCGCTGTCATTGAAGAAGCCCAACGTCGCGCCCGTATCTGCGTAAAACCCAATTATAAAAATTGCGATTAACTGTAAGCCGGCGTTGAAATGAATCTTGTTGAATTTCCTTTCCAACGCCACAAAATTCAAGCCCCCGGGAAAAATTACGTTATCCAAAAATTATGTCTGATGACACCTTGATTGTAGAGGTAAGTGATACCGGAATGGGCATTCCCGAGGACAAAATTAGCACTCTCACCTACACATTCATAAAACTGAGTCGGATCCGCAGAAGTCGCGGGAGGGCAATGATCCGCCAGATATGACCCTGTACTACCCCAAATCTCGGCCGTAACATCGGACCAAATCAGTTCTACCACGCGCGAACCGTTTCGGGGTAGATGTCGCCTCTGCGTTTGTGGAGCAGGTCTTTGAGCTGCCGCAATGAAGTCGGAAATCGAACATATATCATTACAGGCAGACGGATAATCTCGGGCGAAATTTTTAAATATCGGAATGGGTTATTCATCAGGTAATGTTATGAAACCTGCCTCGCTGCCTCAAGTAAGAATTCCCTGACATTGCCATCATATGAGCTATCAGTGCGTTGTACTGACTAACTATTGGCAAATGAAAATCGAGTTGGGATTTTGGACGTGTGCTGTGCGCATCGATGCATAGTGATCCACTTAATCGTGGGGAACGTAATCCCTATGGATAGTAACTCGAGGAATAGGCCATGAAAATCCAGGATGAATGTTTGGGCAGACATGCCGCTGTGCTGCAAGTGGTTGCCGATCAACTTCGAACATTAGAAGTGACGCATGAAGGTGGCTCGTTAGATCAGTGCACCTTTGCAATTGAGGCTGTGGCGTCGGCTTTGATCTGCGCAGAATTAAGCCGGGTCGAAACGCTCTAGTGAATCGAGACTGCCGATCCAATCGACGTTCCGTCGTGGCGGGGTACGTAATACCTATTGCTCTTTGGGTGGCAAGCGCGATCACTGCAACGCTACCGGCACGAGCGGATCTTCTACCAATCTCATTATATGGCGAAACTCTGACCTTTGATGTACTCCGTGACGGCACCCCCGTGGGCAGCCACACGGTTTCATTTTTCCGGGAAGAGGAATCACTCGTCGTCGAAACGAAACTCGACATCACCATTAAATTTCTCATGTTCACGGCCTACAGGTTGGATTATTCATCGAAAGCACTTTGGAGTGACGGGCGGCTTATTTTCCTGGAAGCGCGGACGGATGACGATGGAAAGATTGGCCTGGTCAATGCTCAACGCTCGAACGGGTTGATCAGGATCACCGGCCCTGACGGTAGTAAAGCAGTTACAAGTGATATATTCCCGACCAATCATTGGAACGTTGCCGTCACGCAAAGCGCAGAGGTGCTCAATACAATTACGGGACAAGTAAACAAAGTCAGTATACGTAATTTAGGGCTGGAAACGATCACGGCTGAAAAAATCAAAATCAAGGCACGTCGTTGGACCTATACAGGAGACATTAAAAATGAAGTTTGGTATGATGACGAAGGCCGGTGGGTGAAAATGCGTTTCACCGGCAAAGACGGCTCTTCGATAGAATATGTGTGCACCAAATGCTTGGGCGGCGGCAACGCGGCGGCACACCGTTGAGTAGCCCGCGCGACGGAACAATTTGGATTACCGGCGCCGGAAAGGGTATCGGCCGCGCCTTGGCGCTCAAATATGTGGCAGCGGGATATTTAGTGGCCGCAAGCGCTCGGACAGTGGCCGACCTAGAGCGGCTTGAAGAAGATGCGAAGTCGTTACCTGGTGCGGTGCACAGTTTTCCTTTGGATACGACCGACCAAGAACGAGTTTTTGCCGTTCTTGGGGATATCGAGAGGGCGCTGGGACCTGTTGGCCAAGTAGTTCTGAACGCCGGTACACATATCCCAACACCTATTGATTCGTTTTCCGCGGACCTCGTCCACTCACTCTTCAATATTAATGTCATGGGGACGGTGCACTGTCTATCCGCCTTACTGAAACGGAGGGATGAGCGTCGCGGTTGCCGGATCGCTGTCGTCGCCTCGTTGGCGGGATATAGGGGGCTACCTATGGCATCCGCCTATGGTGCGACGAAAGCGGCATTGATCAACATGTGTGAAGGATTGCGGCCTGAATTGGAACCGTTCGGAATCACGCTTCAACTTGTCAATCCAGGCTTCGTGCAAACGCCGC
>JAPKDL010000185.1 GCA_028822585.1 Alphaproteobacteria bacterium
GATTGTGGGTGGGTTTGGTCGTCCGCTCATCGGAATGAATTTTGGGAACTCCGCGATGAAAATCACGGTTTGGCAGCGACTCGATTTTGTCGCTCGAAATCTAACGCCGTTGTCGATCACAGTGGTGTTCGTCATCGTTGGCGTTATGCCCACCCGACTGCCGGGCGCATCATATATTGGACCAGCTTTGGTTTTAATGTCGGTGTATTATTGGTCGTTACATCGGTCTGATTTATTGCCTGTGGCCAGTGTGTTCGTCATTGGTTTGTTACTCGATATTCTATCGGGTGCGCCGCTTGGGTTGAATACGGTTATTCTAATTTCCGTCTATGGTGTTTGCATCACGCAGCGCCGGTTTTTCTATGGAAAGTCATTTCTGGTTGTGTGGTTTGGGTTTGCATCAATCTCCGCCGCCGCGATGGTCATGGGTTGGCTCTTGATGTCAGTATTCGTAGAAGGATTAGTGAATCCTAAACCTGCTATTTTTGAATACATGATGACCGTATTATTCTATCCACCTGTTGCGTGGCTGTTTAGTCAAATTCATCGACTAGTCCACAGGCATTAAATGAAAGCCGATAAAACACGCGAAAATATATTTTCAAGGCGCACCGCGCTCGTGGTCGGAGGTCAGTTCGCTTTACTATCTGGGCTTGTGGCCCGAATGTACTATCTGCAAGTCCATCAGGCCGATAGATACCGGACCTTGGCTGACGAGAACAGAATCAACCTGCGCCTATTGCCGCCGCCGCGCGGCTTTATCGTCGACCGATTTGGCGAAGCCATGGCGATCAACGTACAGAATTACCGCCTCGTCATTATTCCCGAACAAGCCGGGGATGCGCCCGAGACCTTACGGCGCTTGGTGGGGTTGGTTGAAATCAGTGACCGGGACCGGCGTCGTGTTCTACGTGAAATTAAACGCCGCCGCGCCTTTGTGCCCTTGACCATACGGGATGGTTTGAGTTGGTCGGAAGTCAGTCGTCTGGAAGTTAACGCACCTGATTTGCCGGGTGTCGACATCGATGTCGGTCTGTCGCGTTTTTACCCGCAAGGCACGGTTGCCGCCCATATTTTGGGATATGTCTCCGCGGTGACCGAAAAACTTCGAACCGGGGACCCGTTGTTGGAACTGCCTGGGTTTCGCATCGGCAAGCGTGGGATTGAAAAACGTCATGACCTGGCGTTGCGGGGCAGCGCCGGGTCCAGTGAGGTGGAGGTGAATGCGATTGGCCGGGTCATTCGCGAATTGCGCCGCCGGGAAGGTCAGGCGGGCCAACGGGTTGACCTGACGATTGATGCCAGTCTTCAGGCATTCGTCGCGGAGCGATTGGCGGCGGAAAAAAGCGCTGCCGCCGTGGTGCTCGACGTGCGTAACGGAGAAGTGTTGGCGATGGTGTCGACGCCAAGCTTTAATCCCAACGCATTTAATGAAGGCTTGAGTGTTCCGGAATGGCGTCGGTTGGTGAATAACCCTTTGTCCCCTTTGACCAATAAAACCATTTCGGGTCAGTATGCGCCTGGGTCGACCTTTAAAATTGCAGTTATGCTCGCCGCCCTGGAGGCTGGTATTTCTCCAGAGCAGAAAGCGTTTTGCTCGGGCCATATAAAGCTCGGAAATCAACGGTTTCACTGTTGGAAGCGGGTAGGTCATGGCGCAATGACGATGATCGATGCTATGCGTGAATCCTGTGACACGTGGTTTTACACGATCGCCTTGAAGCTTGGCATCGACAAAATTGCCGAGGCGGCGCAGCGTTTAGGATTGGGTGAGACCCTTGGGGTCGACCTTGATGGCGAAAAACCGGGACTGATTCCAACGCGCGCCTGGAAGAAAGCTGTCATTGGTCGCCGTTGGCAACGCGGGGAAACCTTAATCAGCGCTATCGGGCAGGGTTATGTGCTCACCACGCCCTTGCAGCTCGCGGTCATGATGGCGCGGGTGATCAATGGCGGTCACGCTATTACACCTAAAATTCAACGGGAACCTCCATCCGGCGCAGGGGATGAAGAGATAGTCGCCGTAGACTCGCCGTCGATCGGGTATTCGGCAGAGGCGCTGAAGCTTGTCGCCACGGCGTTGGATTCTGTGGTGAACAACCCGCGCGGAACGGCGTACAAATCACGCATCAGGACACCGTCCATGGCAATGGGTGGCAAAACAGGAACCGCCCAGGTGCGCCGAATTTCGGTGGCGGAGCGGGAATCCGGAATCCTGAAGAATAACCAATTGATGTGGCGCGAACGCGATCATGCGCTGTTTGTCGGATTCGCGCCAGTTAATGATCCGCGATATGCAATTTCGGTTGTGGTTGAACATGGCGGTGGCGGGTCGAGTAAGGCGGCTCCCATCGCCAAGGATATCCTGGTCACAGCGCAAAAACTGGATTCGTCTCGAAACACCCCGCCGTCGCGAGTGGCGCGGGCACCCAACGCGGAACGGGATTTCGATTAATGGCCAGTCGATTGAATTCTCGCAATCCACATTTTTTGCCCCGGTTATGGCGGTTGAACTGGACGCTTGTAATCTTGCTGTTGCTGATTTCAAGCATTGGGTTTGCGATGTTGTACTCTGCCGCTGGCGGGAATTGGGAACCTTGGGCGTCCCGGCAATCGATGCGTTTGGGTGTGGGCGTGGTGTTGATGATCGTCGTCGCGTTGATTGGCGTTCGAATTTGGATGCGCGCCGCCTATTTTGTGTACGCTGGCGCGTTGGCGCTGTTAGTTGCGGTGGAAGCTTTTGGTGCCGTGCGAATGGGGGCGCAACGATGGATCGATCTGAAAGTGATCCTGTTCCAGCCTTCCGAAGTCATGAAAATAGCCTTGGTCCTGGCACTGGCGCGTTACTTTCACAGTTTGAATATTGAAGATATCAGCCGGCCGCAATATTTGCTGGTCCCCTTGCTGTTGGTCGGGGCACCGGTGGCGTTGGTGATACGGCAGCCCGACCTTGGCACGGCGTTGCTATTACTGATTGGCGGCGGCGCGATGTTTTTTCTGGCGGGCATTCGGCTGTGGAAATTTTTGGTATTGTTCGTCGGCATTTTGGTGGCGGCGCCGACGGCGTGGCCGTTCTTGCGGCCCTATCAGCAGGATCGTGTGTTGACGTTTTTGTCGCCGGAACGTGACCCACTGGGCGCCGGTTATAATTTGTTGCAGTCCAAAATCGCGTTGGGTTCGGGGGGCATGTTAGGTCGTGGTTTTCTGCAGGGCACGCAAAGTCACCTGAGTTTTCTACCGGAGAAGCACACCGATTTTATTTTCACCATGCTGGCCGAAGAGTTTGGATTATTTGGCGGTCTTGGTTTGATGGGTTTGTATGTGTTGGTGTTATTGTACGGGGTTGCGATCTCTATACGCTCACAAAGCCAATTTGGTAGGTTGGTTGGGATGGGCGTCACCGTGGCGTTTTTCCTGTACGTCTTCATCAATATCGCCATGGTAATGGGAGTCGTGCCGGTTGTCGGTGTGCCGCTCCCCCTGATTTCCTACGGGGGTACGGCGATGGTGACGTTGCTTGGTGGTTTCGGCTTGCTGATGAGCATCCATGTAGATCGGGATGTCCGGATGGGCCGGTATGGCGAACCTCGAGATGATTGAGGACGAACGAATTATGGGGAACGAGGGTTTTTAAGCGTGGTGTATTTATTCCTGAAAACATCTTTATTACCGCCTGTGCCGTTCTTCGTAGCCATTCTGGTTGGATGTTCGATATAGCGGCACGCGTCGAGAATTGGGGCTGCTTTGGCAGCGTTCGGATCCATTCCGATGTACGGATTGTCGACGCCCATTCTCGGAACTGTTTTATTGGTGCCTCTGGAATAAAAAGCGCGACGCGCCAAAATTGCCGCGCGCGCATTTGTTAAACCAGAAGGAATCGTCATATTCAGCGCGGAGCGGACATACGAGGCACCTAAAAATACAGCGAAAACTGTTAGCCCCTTGACGGTAACTCGCTTGCGATATGGCGCGCGCCTTCACCGTGAAATCAAACTTCAGGTGTTGGTGACGGGGGCGTCTGGTTTTTGGAATTTCTTCGATGGATGAATTAATGCACTGGTCTCTAGAAACGGATTTCGGGGTTCCCGTGCGTTGGCTGGAAGAGAAGGCGGCAACGACGATGGGGAATGCCCGCAGAAGCGCGCGATTGCTGCAGCGTGACGGGATTGATTCGGTCTACCTAATGACACAGACATGGCACCTGCCGCGCGCCCTGTATGTGTTCAAAAAATAGGTTTAAAGTTCGTGCTCTATGGCGCGGATCGCGCAAGGAATTGGATGTATCATTGGAATTCAACTCCAGAGAAGCCCAGCCGTCTGATCGCAAACCTGATAGAGGACGTAAAGGTGACGTCATTCCTTCCCTCAGCACGTGCGGGGTTGAAAAGCTATTACGTCAATAATGAAAGACTGGGCTTGAAATGGTGCAAATTAAAGGCGGTGGAGGAGCCGTAAAACCGGACAAAATACGATCCTCGACAAACCCCCAACGCTTTGCTATATCGCAGATCCTTGGTGGGGCGCATAGCTCAGTTGGTAGAGCAGCTGACTCTTAATCAGCGGGTCACAGGTTCGAGCCCTGTTGCGCCCACCA
>JAPKDL010000186.1 GCA_028822585.1 Alphaproteobacteria bacterium
TTTGTTGAAGCGGAACGGTTGGGCTTAATCAATAAGGCCGTCCCTCGCGATAAGGTGTTGGAGGAAGCGCGGCGCATTGCGCGAGGGTATGCTGGGAAATCGTCGGTGGTGATGCAGTTGGCGCGCGATGCTTATCATCGCGCTAATGACACGGATTACCGCCGCAGCATCGAAAACACGGTGGAGTCGATTTGCAACATTATCTCGACGGATGATGCGCAGGAGGGTTTGAACGCGTTCAACGAAAAACGACCCCCCAATTGGTGATTATAAATTGGTAATCTGCTAATGCCACGTGTCGCCAGTCCTTTCGCATTAATCGCGCTGATGTGTCTGTGCGAAGTGCTGACCACGCTGGATGTTTTCGCTTTCGCAGCGTTGCTGCCCCATTTCGGTGAACTTTGGGCCTTGAGCAGCAGTGATCTGGGGTGGATATCCGGCATTTTCTTCGCGGGGTATACGCTGGCGGTGCCTGTGTTGGTCAGTTTGACAGACCGCATCGACGCCCGGCCGATCTATATGGGCGGTGCGCTGACCATAGCGGTCGCCTCGATTGGCTTTGCAATGTTGGCGGAAGGGTTCTGGACGGCGATGTTGTTCCGGTTTTTAGCGGGTGCCGGGTTTGCGGGTGCCTATATGCCGGGTTTGCGCGTGTTGGTCGACCGGTACAACGGATCGAACCAGGGGCGCGCGGTTGCCTGCTACACCGGGTGTTTCAGCCTAGGCGTCGCCATGTCCTATTTGACGGCGGGCGAAGTGCAGTCGCTTTTCGGATGGCGCTTGGTGTTTTGGACCACGGCGGGTGCGGCGGTGTTGGCGGCGGCGTTGATTGCGGTGTTGTTGCGACCGGTAAAGCCAACGCGAGCGGAAACTTCGTCGAATTTGCTCGACTTTCGCCCGGTGCTGCGTGACCGAATGGTCATGGGCTACGTGCTGTGTTACGGCGTACACGCCTGGGAACTGTTGGGATTGCGCGCTTGGATCGTGGCCTTCCTGGCGTTCAGCTATGCGCTTAATGGCGGCGGTTGGTTCGTCCCGACCCACGCGGCGGCGCTGGGCGCGTTGCTGGCGATTGGCGCCAGTATCATTGGTGGCGAATTGGCGGTGCGCTATGGCCGCCGTCGCGTTATCGGAATCGTTATGACGATTTCAGCAGTCATGGCGTGTGGAACGGGGTTTGTCAGCGATACGCCTTATGGGGTGCTGGTGGGGTTTACCTTTGTCTACATCCTCTTCGTCCAAGGCGAATCCGCAGCGTTGACTACCGGCACGTTGCAAGCCGCGCCGCCTGGTCGGCAAGGCGCAACCCTGGCAGTTCACACGATTTGTGGATTTATAGGGGGCTGTTCTGGGGCGATAGTATTCGGTGTGGTGTTGGAATATACAGGCGGCGGCGCGACGGTGAATTCATGGGGTTTCGCGTTCGTTTCCTTAGGGTTGGCTGTCGCGATGGGGCCACTCCTACTAATGTTAACGCGCCAGAGTAAATAATCGGGAACAGTATATGCGAGCGATGTTGTGCACGGCCTTCGGAGGCCTGGATGGGCTTGAACTGGGTGACATTGAATCCCCCAGGCCCGAAGATGACGAAGTGTTGATTGATGTCAGTGTCGCCTCGGTGACGTATATGGATTACTTGATGGCGTCGGGCGGCTACCAGATGCGCCCTGATTTACCCTATGCGCCGGGTACAGACGCCGTCGGTGTGGTGCGGCAAGTCGGTGCCGATATTACGAATTTTAAAATTGGCGATAGGGTCGCCTGCAGCAACTGGTTTGGCGGCTTTGCGGAACAAATGGTCGCCAAGGAATGGCGGTGCGCGAAAGTTCCTGATGGTGTTGAGGATGCGCCTGCTGTCACTGTCCTGCACAATTACCTGACCGCCTATTACGCCTTGATTGTACGGACGACGTTGGTTCAGGACGAAACGGTTTTTGTGACGGGTGCGGCGGGCGGCGTTGGTTTGGCAACGGTGGAGGTTGCGCGGAAACTTGGCGGGCGGGTGATCGCGGGCATTGGCTCCGACAACAAAGCGCAGATTGTTCGCCAAGCTGGCGCCAGCGACGTCGTGAATTATCGTAGTGAAAACTTGCGCGACCGCATAAAGGCGTTGACCAATGGCAAGGGCGTGGACGTCTGTTTTGACAATGTTGGCGGCGACGTATTGTTGCAAATGGCGCGATTGATGAACTGGAATGGCCGATTGATGCCGGTTGGGTTCACCAGTGGCGATATCCCCGAAGTGCCAATGAACCTCCCGCTTTTAAAAAATTATTCGATTGTGGGTTTGTTCAGCGGTGCGTGGTGCGAAAAATTCCCCAAAGAATCATTTTTGGCGAACGAAGTCATCATGGACTGGCTGGCGAAGGGGGACATTCGCCCTCATATCGACCGAATTTTGCCATTAGGCGGGGCGCGTCAGGCGATGCAGCTGATTGTCGATCGCGCCGTACAAGGCAGAGTGGTCCTGAAGATCTAATGACAAGTTCAGGACTTAAAAATAGAGCCGCCCGGGCCGCTATGTGCGATGCGCCAAATACGCCGTTTGAAATACGGGAATAACCGCCGCGCGTGGTAAAGTTGGATGAACCTAACTTGGTTCCTATGAGTATGTCTCGCCCATGTCTAACAATTTTGACAATGCGTTGGACTGGCCAGATAATTCGCTTCAGACTATATGCGCCAAAAACGTAGAATAAGGCGCAGAGAATCCCAATGACGACACTGGTTATACTGGTCTTTAAGCTCAGCATCTTCGCAATCAAATGTCGTCTTTAAGAATTAAACTGGCCATGGGAAAGCGCCGTTATCCTTTTAAAGTGCTCCAAGTTTGAAAATGGCGTTTTCACCCTTTCGTTATTGGTGTCGTCATCCACGACCTTTGCGGGCGATAAAGTCAGGGAAGGCGTCTTCGGCTTTTGCGCCGCGAAGAATATGGCGGGTATAGTCTTGTTCGTTTTGCCATTGCGCCGCCAAATTTTCACCTTTGCCACGCAGCATCAACTGTTTGACGCCGATGACGGAAGCGCGGTCGTTGTCGGCAATCATTTTCGCAATTTCCATGGTCTTGGCGCGCAGTTCGGATGCCGGTACCAAGTGATTGAGCAGGCCGATACGGTAGGCTTCTTCGGCTTCCAGGATACGTGCGGTAAATAGCAATTCCTTGGCCATGGGCCAGCCGACCTGATTGGGCAGCGTCCAGGTACAATTGATGCGGCCATAAGCGGCAGCGAGGAAGCGGAATTTTGTGTTTTCACAGCCGATGCGCATGTCTAGCGAGGACGACAGCACCGAGGCACCGCCATAGGCCAAACCGTTCATCATGCCGATGACGGGCTTTTGGCAGGCGCTGATTTCATAGCTGCCCCGGCCGCTGATCGTATTGCGGTCGTCTAATTCTTTTGGTGTCAAGTTTCGGTCATTGGTGCGCTGTTCGTGAATGTCACCGCCTGCTGAAAATGCTTTTTCGCCGGTTCCGGTGATGACGAGGCATCCGACGTCGTCATTTTCCGCCATGGCTTGGACGGCGTCGCGCAGCTCCACGCCCAGTTTGTGGTTCATGGCGTTCAGGACTTCGGGGCGGTTCATCGTCACAATGCCGACGCCATCCTCAATTTCGGTTAAGATATGTTCATAGGCGCTCATAATTACGTCCTTCTTTGTCTGCGTTGAAATTGGTTCGGATTCACGCGGTTTCCAATAACCATTCCGCATCCATGCCGTCGCCCGCGACAGTGGTGCGCACCATAGTGCGGGGTTGGTCGTCCGGCCATTGATGGCCGCGATGGAGAACGCAGCGATTGTCCCACATGACGAGATCGCCGGGTGTCCATTGGTGTTTGTACAAGCGTGGTGGTTGAGCGCCCTCGGTGGTGAGGTCGGCCAGAAGTTTGCGGCTTTCTTCCAGATCTTCGCCCATAATGTGGCTGGCGTGGCGTCCGACGAACAGGTTTTTGCGTCCTGTGACGGGGTGGGTGCGGATGATAGGATGTTCGACGGGCTTTAGATGAGAGAGTTCGTCGGCGCTGATAACCTTCATGCCACCGAAGGGCGCATGGCTGAATTCGTACGAATGCACGGCAATTTTGCCGTCCAGGTACGCCTTCATAGAATTGTCCAGAACATCATATGCAGCGCGCATGTCGGCCCATTCGGTCTCCCCGCCTTGGTTGGGTACAATATGGGCGGCCAGAATCGACGCCTTGGCACCGATGCGTTTGTAGGAACTGTCGCTGTGCCAAAAAGTATTGCCGAGCAGCATCTGGGCCTGAAGGCTTTCCGGCGGCGCAACCGTGCCGTCGGGTTGCACATTGGACAACTGGCCCGTCGTTTTGGGCCGATTGCGGCGAATGCTTAACTCCAATGAGCCAAAGCGTCGGGTAAAGGCGCGATGTTCTTCGTGACTGAGGCACTGTTTGGGGAATATGAGGATCGCGTATTCGTTCCAGGCGGATTCAATGGCGGCAAAGGTTGAATCGTCGAGTCTTTTTAGACTGACGCCGCGCACAACAGCGCCAAGCGTTGCGTCGCAAGGCGTAATTTCTAAGGACATGAAAATCTCCAACCGGGGTGACGGATAGGT